>NZ_JBHWUE010000044.1:0-86164 GCF_042738615.1 Rhodococcus sp. NPDC059968 | reverse complement strand
GTCGATGTGGGGGTCAAACACCTCGCGGTCCTCTCGACGGGGGAGATGATCGAGAACCCGAAACACGCCCGCAAGCACGCGAAGAGATTGCGTCGCCTGGGGCGCCGCGCATCGCGGCGGGTCGGCCCGGATCGTCGCACCGCCCAGGAGCCGTCACGGCGGTGGCTGCGCACCCAGGAACAGATCCGGGCGGTACACACCCGCATCGCCGACGCGCGCCGCGATCACCTGCACAAACTCACCACCCGACTGGTCCGGGACTTCGACACCGTCGTCGTCGAAGACCTCAACATTGCCGGAATGACACGTTCCGGTGGCGCCTACAAACGCGGATTGAATCGGGCCCTCGGTGATGCGGCGCTCGCCGAGATTCGGCGACAACTGACCTACAAGACCGAGTGGGCCGGCACCGGACTGCACGTGGCAAACCGGTGGTATCCGTCGAGTAAGACCTGCTCGAACTGTCAGGTAGTGAAAACCAAACTGCCCCTGAAAGTTCGGGTGTTCACCTGCGATGCGTGCGAATTCCGCGCGGATCGTGATCACAACGCCGCCCTCAACCTCGCTGCCCTCGCAGCTGGTGACGGTGGTACGTCTTCGGCGAGTTGCGGACGAGACGTAAAAGACGCCCGACAGAAACCAACCATAAGACCCGCCGCCCGGCGGGCAGACGGTATCGCTGCGGGAACACCACCGGATGGTGAACGTGACCGGGGTAACCCGGCCACTCATGCCGAGTGCACTAGACAACACTCAGCATGAACGGCGGATACCGCGAGTATCGCGCGGCCACGGCCGCGACCATGTCAGCGGAGATGCACGCCGCGGGGCCCGGGGCCGCTGCCGCGGGGCCGCTCCTGCTCGGACCGGTCTTCGGGGTGATCGGCGGAGACTTCGTCGCCGCGTTCGCCACGGCGCATGCCGCGCACCTGGCTTCCATCGAGAAACTGTCCGGCGTGCTCGGCGGGATCAGCGCGACCGCCCTCGCGAACGCCGCCGCATACGAGGGCACCGAGGCTGCCACCACGGCCGCGCTCGCCGCGGACGCGGTCGGGCTGGAGGCCTGACCATGATCCCCATCGATCTCCTCAGCCGACCGATCCTCGATCTGCTCGGGGCGTTCGGCAGCGGTGTCCTCTCCGCCCGCGGACCGGCCGATGCCCTGCGCGCGTCCTCGGTCGCCATCGACGCCGTGCACGACACCGGAGCGCACCGGCATCAGCTCCGTCTATGGCGACTGGCAGGGCAGGGGCGGCACCGGGGCGATTGTGAAGACCGAGGAGACACAGCGGGCGGCGGTCGCGGTCTCCGATCGCGGCAACGACATGGCGGCCGTCGTCGCCGAGGCCTCCGAGATCGTCCGGGCCGGAATGCTGCGGCTACAGGAGATCCTGCAGTCGTTCATCTCCCTCGCGGTCGCGGCCGGACCCGCCCTGGCCACCCCGCCCGGTCAGGCAATGGCACTCGACCACCTCGGCAGAGCCACCGCGGTCGTCGCGAAGGTGCGGGCCGAACTCGGAGAGCAGACCGGCAGGATGGTCGCCGTCACACCGGCCGAGCACATCTCGGCCGCGCCCGCTGCCACCGCACCCGCGAGCACGTCCGCGGCGAGCACGGTGCCAGCCTCCGCGGCCCCGTCGCACCCGCGGGCTCGGAGGCGGTAAGCCGCGCGGCGTCCGGGTTCGCGAGTTCGTCGGGCGCGTCACCGATGTCGGGACTGACGAGCATCGGACCACCGAGCAGGGCCTGCCGCTCGAACTCCGCATCGATCCGCGCGAACTCCGGTACGGCGGTCAGCGGCTCGCGGACGAGATCCTGACGCTCTGTCAGCGCTCGGCCATGGAGGCCGGGGCGCGGCGACGCGACGAACTCGCCCGTGACGGCATGCCCGCCGAGATCCTCGACAAGCTCGGTCTGCCCACCCGCGCCGACGTCGCCGCCGCGCGGGCGATCGAGGACGAGGAAGAACCCACCCCGACGAGCTGGATGAGACCCCTGTGAGCGAACACGACATGGACGCGATCGTCGGGCGGGCCACCGAACAGGTCAATCTGCTCGAGGAGGCCCTCGCCGGGCTTCAGGCGATCACGGCGCGCGCATCGAGCGAGTCCGATCAGGTCACGGCCGAAGTCGGCGGGAACGGCACGCTGACCGGTCTCTGGATGGACGACTCCATCTCGACGCTCGACGCCCGCACTCTCGCGACGATGATCACGAGCACCACCCAGGAGGCCGCCCGGCTCGCCACCGAACAGCGCACCCGTGTCATGACGACGCTGCAGGACGGGTTCGGGAAGGTGTGACCCTCACTCCCCGGCGAAGTCGACGACCGTCTGGCTGAGCGGCATCTCGTCGGTGCGGGGTTCAGGAGCGGGCAGGTACGTGACGTCCTCGAGCGTCGCGTGCCCAGCCAGGTCGAACGCGTCGAACTCGAACGGCACGCTCTCGGCCAACGCGGGATTCGTGTTGTCCATCAAATGGAAGTGCAGGTGCGGCGCCGTCGACTGACCGCTGTTGCCGAGTTGACCCATCACCGCTCCCTTCTCGACGTGATCGCCCTCCTTCACCGAGATACTGCCCGGCACGAAGTGGCCGTAGAACGCGTACACACCGTTCCCGAGGTCCAGGACGATGTGGTTGCCGGTCGCCTCGGTGAGGTTGCGCTCGGGCTGCGGTTCCCCGATCACGTTCTCCACCTGGCCGTCGAGGACCGAAACGACCTCCGCGTCGGCCACCGCGAGCACATCGGCCCGGTACCCGACGTAGTTCTCCTTGGTGTTGTCGCCCCGGTACGCGAAACCCTCGCGGTCCACCCCCAGGAAGTCGATCGCATAGCGTTCGAAGTTCAGTAGGCGTCCGTCGACCGACCAGACGCCGCGGCGATGATGGGTGTTGTCGGCGCAGCAGCCTTCCATCGCCGCCCACCCGTCCCCACGGAGCGGCGGGCCGATCACCGGGACCGTCCCCTCGAAGACCGGGACGGTCACCGACGTGTCGAGGGTGGCAGGTACGGGACCGCCGGATTCGTCGACCATGCCGGCGAGGCCGGGAATCGGCTGATCCGGCGGCGGCGTCCCCAGCGCGCGGACCGAGACCGTCGCCTGCACCCCTTCCGGCACCGGGGTCGCCTCGTCCATGGCGACATCGACGAAGAAGACACCGAGCTGGGCCGGTTGCAGGCGATCGGTCGGGGTCGCGTTGTCACCCACGAGGTTCATGTTCGCGGCGACCGACTCGCCCTCGTAGTTCGCCAGGACGCCGTCCGCTCCGTCGGCCGAGTCGATCTGCACCCGCTGCACGACCAGTGGAACGGCCGCGGTGTTCGTCACGTGGACCTCGAACGTCAGATGGTTGCGACCGTCCGTCGCGGTGACGGGGGACGGGGCGAACGGAATGGACAGCGCGACGGGTGAGGGACCGTCGAGCTCAGCGGTCGACGACAGCCGTTCGGCACTGGACCATTCGGTCCCCCAGTCCGGCGATTCCGACCCGGAGGCGCCCGACGAGCCGCACGCGACCGTCGCCGCGCACATCCCCAGCACCGCGATCGAGGAGACGAACGACCGTCGCCGTCGGGGTCTTCCAGTCACATCAGCGATCCGGAACATGCACTCTCCTCGAACGACTCGACGCACAGTGAAAGTCATGGTAGATCTCCGATACGCGCCGTTCGCCCCGTTTGGCCGACTACGTCACGCCTGCTGTGACACGGCGGCGACGGGCGCCGGAAACGGTCCGCAGACAGCCCGGGTACAACTTTGGCCGCGGGGTCGATAGGCTTCGCGCCATGGCTGGAGACATCGTCCCGATCGAACTCGGTCTCACCGACGGCGACCTCGTGACACTGTGGGCACCACGGTGGCGTGAGGGCGACGACGAGTGGGAAGCATTCCTTGGTCACGAGGAAGACCTCTACGGGTTCGAATCAGTGGCAGAACTCGCTGCCTTCATCCGCACGAACACCGACAACGATCTCGTCGAGCACCCCGCCTGGAGTGTGGTGTCCGGACTGTCCGCCGCCGAACTCGAGCCCGACGAGAACTTCTGCTTCGATCTGATCGGTGTCCCGGAGCTGGCGGCGAGCGACCCCGAGGCTCTCGTCGTGAGCGAACTCGAAGACACGCTCAACATGGTGCGCAACATCGGTGAGGTCTGCGAACTGGACGTGGTCACCAAGTTCTTCAACGCGAACCCCATTCTCGGCGCGCTCCCCGCAGGCGCCAGCGCATTCGAGGGCCGCGAGGGCGAGGAGCTGTGGGCCCAGATCGGCACCGCCATCGCGAAGGGCTGGGATGACGTCCTCGATGCCGTCGACAACATCGTCGCCACCCCCGAGGTGGACGCCGCGGCCGTAGCCGTCGCCGAGGCCGAACTGGTGGCCGCCGACGAGAACACCGTCGACGTGGACGATGTGGCCGACGAGGCGGAGGAAGACGAGGAGTTCGTCGCGCTCGACCTCGACACCGAGGACGAGGACGAGGAGGAGGACGACTCGTTCTGGGGTGCGGTGGGTGTCGACCCCGTCAAGATCATCACGTCCGGGGAGACCTACTTCACGCTTCGCTGCTACCTCGACGACGACGCGATCTTCCTCGGACGCGACGGTGCGATCTTCGTCTTCACGTCCGAACGCGCGTTGGGCCGCTACCTCGCCGACAACCACGAGCACGCCCTCGCGCAGGTGAGCACGTACGAGGAGATCCAGGTGGCGGCCGTCGACGGATCGCTCGAGGTCGAGGTCACCGACGAAAACGTGTACGTCCTGCCCGGTCTCGCCGACGACCTGGCCGCAGGCCCGGAGTCCGTCGACGCGGACCAGCTCGACCTCGCCGTCGAATTGTTCACCGATGCAGCAGATTTCGCCGACGACGATTCGGTGGAAACCGGACTCGCGACGTCCGAGCCGCTGGGGTGGTACGTCTCGTTCGTCCTCAACCCGGATCCGACGCGGATGGCGCCCAGCGCACCGTTCGACGCCGAGGCCGAGGCGTGGCGGACACTCGAGCGGGAGTTCGAGGCCCGCCTGCGGAAGGTCTGAGCGCCTGCCCTCGGGGCGCTCAGCCCACCAGCACGGCGAATCCCGGCTTGATCACCTCGTCGATCAGCTGCAGCCGCTGATCGAACGGGATGAAGGCCGATTTCATGGCGTTGATGGTGTAACGCTCGAGATCCGTCCAGCCGTAACCGAACGTCTCGACGAGGCGGAGCATCTCCTGGCTCATGCTGGTGTCGCTCATCAGCCGGTTGTCGGTGTTGACGGTCACGCGGAACCGCAGCCGGGCGAGCAGGTCGAACGGATGGTTCTCGAGTGCGTCCACGGCCCCGGTCTGGACGTTGGAACTGGGACACAGTTCCAGGGGAATCCTTTTGTCCCGCACATAGTTCGCGAGCTTGCCCAGCACCGGGACGCCGTCGTCGCCGATCGTGATGTCATCGGTGATCCGGACCCCGTGCCCGAGCCGGTCCGTCCCGCAGAACGCGATGGCCTCGTGAATGGACGGCAAACCGAACGCCTCACCCGCGTGAATGGTGAAGTGTGCATTGCTGCCCCGCATGTACTCGAAGGCGTCGAGGTGGCGACTGGGCGGATTCCCGGCCTCGGCGCCCGCGATGTCGAAACCGACGACGCCGCGGTCCCGGAACCGGATCGCCAGCTCCGCGATCTCCCGGGACCGCGCCGCGTGCCGCATCGCGGTGAGCAGAACGCCGATCCGGATGCTCTGACCGCGCACCTCCGCCGCCGACTCCCCGGCCTCGAATCCCAGCAGGACCTGTTCCACCACCTCGTCCAGGGTCAGCCCCTCTTCGAGGTGCTGCTCCGGTGCGAACCTGACCTCGGCGTAGACCACGCCGTCGTCGGCGAGGTCCTCGGCGCATTCACGGGCGACGCGTTCGAGCCCGGCGGGTGTCTGCATGACCGCCACGGTGTGGGCGAACGTCTCGAGGTATCTCTCGAGCGAACCGCTGTCGGCGGCCTCCCGGAACCACGTGGCCAGCGCGGGCGCGGTGTCGGCGGGCAGCGCGTCGTAGCCGCAGTCGCGGGCGAGTTCGAGAACCGTCTCGGGCCGGAGACCTCCGTCGAGATGGTCGTGCAGCAACACCTTCGGCGCTCGGCGCAGGGCCGACAGATCCAGTGCGGTCATGCGTCGACGTTAGCGCGAGGGATCCTCTATCCGCTCGATGACGAGCGGCGTGGTCACCGACGGCGCGTCGGCCACGACCGTCCAGGCTTCGGAAAGTGCGGCTTTCGCCGCCGCGAACCGTTCGGGCGTGTCGGTGTGCAGCGTGACGAGCGGGGTGCCCACCGACACCGTCTCCCCCGGCTTCGCGTGCAACTCGATACCCGCCCCCGCCTGCACCGGCTCGCCCTGTCGCGCCCGACCCGCGCCGAGCCGCCATGCGGCGAGCCCGACCGCCATGGCGTCCAGACCGCACACCACCCCGTCCGACTCTGAAAGCAGCACCTCGGTGTGCCGGGCCGTCGGCAGCGGCGCGTAGGGGTCGCCGCCCTGGGCGGCGATCATCTTCCGCCAGCGGTCCATGGCGGATCCGTCCCGCAGTTTGTCGGCCGGGTCGACACCGTCGATTCCGGCTGCCTTCAACATTTCTCGCGCGAGCTCGAGGGTCAGTTCGACGACGTCGGACGGGCCGCCCCCGGCGAGCACCTCCAGCGATTCCCGCACCTCCAGCGCGTTGCCCGCCGTGTGGCCGAGTGGCGCGTCCATCGCCGTGAGCAACGCCATCGTCCGCACTCCGGCGTCGCTCCCGAGGTCGACCATCGTCTGGGCGAGCTCCCGAGCGTCGTCGAGCTTCTTCATGAACGCGCCCGACCCGACCTTGACGTCGAGCACGAGCGCGCCGGTGCCCTCGGCGATCTTCTTGCTCATGATCGAGCTGGCGATCAGGGGAATCGACTCGACCGTCCCGGTGACGTCGCGGAGCGCATACAACCGCCGGTCCGCCGGCGCCAGGTCCGAGCCCGCGGCGCACACGACGGCTCCGACGGCGGGATCGGACAGGATCTCGGCCATCTCGGAGGTGTCGAGGTCGGCGCGCCAGCCCGGGATCGACTCGAGCTTGTCGAGGGTTCCGCCGGTGTGACCCAGCCCACGTCCCGACAGTTGCGGCACCGCGGCGCCGCACGCGGCGACCAGGGGGGCGAGCGGGAGCGTGATCTTGTCGCCCACACCGCCCGTCGAGTGCTTGTCCACGGTGGGACGGCCGAGGTGGGTGAAGTCGAGGCGGCGACCGGACGAGATCATCGCCGTGGTCCAGCGGCTCACCTCCTCGCGGGTCATCCCGCGGAAGTAGATCGCCATGGCCAGCGCCGACATCTGCTCGTCGGCCACGACCCCCCGGGTGAATGCCTCGACCACCCAGTCGATCTCTGCACCGGACAGTTCTCTGCCGTCGCGCTTGGCGGCGATGATCGACGAGGCGTTATGCATGACTGATTCTCCCCTTCTCCTCCGGACCGAAAGCGTCCGGCAGCAGCTGTTCCAATGGGCGCACGCCGGCCCGGTGGTCGACGAGCAGTCCGGGGCCGCCGTGCTCGAAGAGAATCTGCCGGCAGCGTCCGCACGGCATGAGTATGTCGCCACTCGCGTCACAGCAGGTGAAGGCGATTAATCGCCCTCCGCCGCCCGCAAATAAGTTACCGACCAGTACGCACTCGGCGCACAGCCCCAAACCGTATGAGACATTTTCCACATTGCATCCGACGACGATTCGCCCATCATCCACCAGCGCCGCCGCTCCCACCGCGAAGCCGGAGTAGGGCGCGTAGGCCCGACCCATCACCTCATGCGCGTTGGCGCGCAACAGTTTCCAATCGATCTCGACCATAGTTTCCCATCCAATCATGTGGGCTGAATGGATGCAGAGATTCGCCCGGGACGGCCCAATTCGCATTGGAAAGGCAAACCTAACTTCATTTGCAGGGGGCGTACGAACCCCGACTCGAATTAGTTCCCCCGTTTCCGTTGGGTTTAGAGTTCAGAGAAGTCGGTTCAGGATCACGTCGGGTCCCCAGTTGTGGTATGTCCGCAACGCTGCGCAGACTCGACACGTCCACCAATGACGTTGGAGGCACAGCACTCGATGAGTACTACGACTGAAGCCGCTCCGGCCAAGGAGCGCACACGGTCGCTTTACCGGGGCGACCCCGGAATGTGGTCCTGGGTTTTGCACCGGATCACAGGCGTAATGACGTTCTTCTTCCTATTCGTGCACGTGCTGGATACCGCGCTGGTGCGCGTGAATCCCGACACGTACGACAGTGTCATCGAGACCTACAAGAACCCGATCGTCGGGCTCATGGAGCTCGCTCTCGTCGCCGCGGTGCTGTACCACGCACTGAACGGCGTCCGGGTGATGCTGGTGGACTTCTGGTCCAAGGGACCGCAGTACCAGCGCCTCATGCTCTGGGTAATCCTCGCGATCTGGTTCCTGGTGATGATCCCGGGCGCCGGCCGCATCTTCTACAACATGTTTGCGGGGCACTGACATGACGACAGAAGCCAAGAGTCTCGGCAAGACCTACGACCGTCCCGCCAGCCTGGACAACCCGCGCTCTCCGCGCCGGACCTCGAAGAACAACTTCGAGCTGTACGCCTGGCTGTTCATGCGGTTCTCCGGACTCGCACTGATCTTCCTCGTGCTCGGCCACCTCTTCATCATGCTGATGCTCGACAACGGTGTGCACCGCATCAACTTCGCGTTCGTCGCAGGCCGCTGGTCCAGCCCGTTCTGGCAGTTCTGGGACCTCACCATGCTGTGGCTTGCGCAGCTGCACGGCGGAAACGGACTCCGCACGGTCATCGCGGACTACTCCCGCAAGGACTCCACGCGCTTCTGGCTGACCACGATCCTCGTTCTCTCGATGATCCTGATCATGGGCCTCGGCACGTACGTCATCTTCACCTTCGACCCCAATATCTCGGCGAGCTAGGGGAGCACAGACTTCATGCAGGAACACCGTTATGACGTGGTCATCGTCGGTGCCGGCGGCGCCGGCATGCGCGCAGCGATCGAGGCCGGTCCCCGCGCCCGCACCGCGGTACTGACCAAGCTCTACCCCACCCGCAGCCACACCGGCGCGGCCCAGGGCGGCATGTGTGCCGCGCTGGCGAACGTGGAGGAAGACAACTGGGAATGGCACACCTTCGACACGGTCAAGGGCGGTGACTACCTCGCCGACCAGGACGCCGTCGAGATCATGGCCAAGGAGGCCATCGACGCGGTGCTCGACCTCGAGAAGATGGGTCTGCCGTTCAACCGCACGCCCGAGGGCAAGATCGACCAGCGTCGTTTCGGTGGTCACACCCGCGATCACGGTAAGGCCCCCGTGCGCCGCGCATGTTATGCCGCGGACCGCACCGGCCACATGATCCTGCAGACGCTCTACCAGAACTGCGTCAAGCACGACGTCGAGTTCTTCAACGAGTTCTACGCCCTCGACATCGCGATCACCGAGACGGAGAACGGCCCGGTCGCCACCGGTGTCATCGCCTACGAGCTGGCCACCGGCGAGATCCACGTCTTCCACGCGAAGTCCATCGTGTTCGCCACCGGCGGCTCGGGGCGCATGTACAAAACGACGTCCAACGCGCACACCCTCACCGGTGACGGCATGGGCATCATCTTCCGCAAGGGCCTTCCGCTGGAGGACATGGAGTTCCACCAGTTCCATCCCACAGGCCTGGCCGGGCTCGGCATCCTCATCTCCGAGGCCGTGCGCGGTGAGGGCGGCATCCTCCGTAACGCCGACGGCGAACGGTTCATGGAGCGCTACGCCCCCACCATCAAGGACCTCGCACCCCGTGACATCGTCGCGCGGTCGATGGTCCTCGAGGTCCTCGAGGGACGCGGCGCGGGACCGAACAAGGACTACGTCTACATCGACGTGACCCACATCCCCGAGGAAGTCCTCGACGAGAAGCTCCCCGACATCATGGAGTTCTCCCGCACCTACCTCGGTGTGGACCCGGTCAAGGAACCCGTGCCGGTGTACCCCACCTGCCACTACGTCATGGGCGGCATCCCCACCAGGATCAACGGTGAGGTCCTGCGCAACAACGACGAGATCGTCCAGGGCCTGTACGCCGCCGGCGAGTGCGCCTGCGTCTCCGTACACGGCGCGAACCGTCTGGGCACCAACTCGCTGCTCGACATCAACGTCTTCGGACGCCGCGCCGGCATCGCCGCCGCCGAGCACGCCAACAAGAGCGACTTCGTCGCCCTGCCCGAGACGCCCGAGAAGATGGTCGACGACTGGATGGCCACCATCCTGTCGGACCACGGTCACGAGCGTGTCGCGGACATCCGCAGCGAGCTGCAGCAGTCCATGGACAACAACGCCTCGGTGTTCCGTACCGAAGAGCGCCTCACCCAGGCCCTCGAGGACGTGCGCGCACTCAAGGAGCGCTACAACCACATCACGGTGCAGGACAAGGGCAAGCGCTACAACAGCGACCTGCTCGAGGCCGTCGAGCTTGGCTTCCTCCTCGAAATGGCGGAGGTCACCGTCGTCGGCGCGCTGAACCGCAAGGAATCGCGCGGCGGCCACGCCCGCGAAGACTACCCGGACCGCAACGACGCCGAGTACATGAAGCACACGATGGCATACAAGGAGGGCGACGGCCTGCTCTCCGACATCCGTCTCGACTACAAGCCGGTAGTCCAGACCCGCTACGAGCCGATGGAGCGTAAGTACTGATGAGCGCACCTGCAGTCGACAAGAGCGAGAACAAGTCGGATCTCCCTCCCGTGCCCGAGGGCGCCGTCATGGTCACCCTCAAGATCGCGCGGATGAACCCGGAGTCCGGCGAGGGCCAGCACTGGGACAGCTTCCAGGTTCCGGCTCTGCCGACGGACCGCATGCTGAACCTGCTCCTGTACGTGAAGGGCTACCTCGACGGCACCCTGACGTTCCGCCGCAGCTGCGCCCACGGCGTGTGCGGTTCGGACGCGATGCGGATCAACGGCGTCAACCGTCTTGCCTGCAAGCTCCTCATGAAGGACATGCTGCCCAAGGACGGCAAGCCGGTCACGATCACCATCGAGCCCATCAAGGGCCTGCCGGTGGAGAAGGACCTCGTCGTCGACATGGAGCCCTTCTTCGACGCGTTCCGCGCCGTGAAGCCGTTCCTCATCACCACCGGCAACGAGCCCACCCGTGAGCGCATCCAGTCGCAGCACGACCGGGCACGTTTCGACGACACCACCAAGTGCATCCTGTGTGCCTGCTGCACCACGTCGTGCCCGGTGTACTGGAGCGACGGCAGCTACTTCGGTCCCGCTGCCATCGTCAACGCTCACCGGTTCATCTTCGACAGCCGTGACGAGGGTGCGTCGGAGCGTCTCGACATCCTCAACGACAAGGACGGTGTCTGGCGTTGCCGGACCACGTTCAACTGCACCGACGCGTGCCCCCGTGGCATCCAGGTGACGAAGGCGATCCAGGAAGTCAAGCGCGCGCTGCTCTTCGCACGCTGACCCAGGTCTGCCGAGCACGTCCCGGGGCGCCCCCGACCACACCGGTCGGGGGCGCCCTGCGTCGTGTCCAACCTCACTGCTCGAGCGGTCCCACGGTGAAATCTCCGCGCTAGTGTCGAGAACAGATGCTCCCGACGGACAGCGAGGTTCACCCATGGCGCAGTCGCCCAGTCCCGCAGTGGTCACGGTCACCGGAGCGGCAGGCAGCATCGGCTACGCGGCGCTGTTCCGGATCGCCGCAGGCGAGATGCTCGGACCCGACACCCCGATTCGGCTGCGGCTCTTGGAGATTCCGTCCGCCGTGTCCGCGGCCGAAGGTACCGCGATGGAGCTCGACGACAGCGCCTTCCCGCTGCTCCGCGACGTCGAGGTCCACGACGACCCGAAGCGCGGCTTCGACGGCACCGACGTGGCGCTCCTCATCGGATCACGTCCCCGGTCCAAGGGCATGGAACGCGGCGACCTCCTGGCTGCGAACGGGCAGATCTTCACCGTGCAGGGTCGCGCGATCAACCAGGTTGCCGCGGACGGAGTCCGGGTGCTGGTCGTGGGCAACCCGGCCAACACCAACGCGCTGGTCGCCGCGAACAACGCCCCCGACATCCCGGCGGAGCGGTTCACGGCGCTGACGCGGCTCGACCACAATCGCGCGATCGCCCAGCTGGCACGGCACTCCGGTGCCGCGGTGAAGGACATCAACCGCGTCGCGATCTGGGGCAACCACTCGAGCACCCAGTACCCCGACATCTTCCATGCGAGGGTCGGTGACCGGTCCGGTGCCGAGTTCGCCGCCGACCGCGAATGGCTCACCGGCGACTTCATTCCCACGGTCGCGAACCGGGGCAGTGCGATCATCGAGGCTCGCGGCGCATCCTCCGCGGCCTCCGCCGCCAACGCCGCGATCGACCACGTGCACGACTGGGTGCTCGGCACCCCCGCGGACGACTGGACGTCCGTGGCGCTGTCCTCCACCGGCGTATACGGCGTACCGGAGGGACTGGTGAGCTCGTTCCCGGTCCGCTCGGTCGACGGCTCGTGGCAGATCGTGGACGGGCTGGAGATCGACGACTTCTCGCGGAAGCGGATCGACGCGTCGGTCGCGGAACTCGAATCCGAACGCGACGCCGTCCGGGGCATGGGTTTCATCTGATCCACGGTTCCCTCTTCCAAAACGGTCGCGACGACGTCACGAAAGCGTGTCGACACGCGTCCGTTTTCGGAAGTCGACCGGTCGTCGCATACGCTGCCTCTTCGATGATGTGGCGTCGAGTGTGTACCGCGGTCGTGTCCGGAACCCTGCTGGCCGGACTCTCGGTGAGTGCTGCCGGGGCGATTCCGCCTGCAGTGCCCTCCTCCCCCACCTCCGCACCGTTCACCACCCCGAACACCGACAACTGCCCCAACAGGGCGGCCCCGGCGCCTGCGATCGACCTGTCCGAGGTACCCCAGCCGGGTGATCCGACACCGAGCGCCGTGGCGGTGCCCGACGAGCCGGTGGGTGGGCCGAAGCTGGCCGAGTGCGGGGTGAGCCTTCCCGACGACGCGCCCGCGCTGCCCGCCGACATCGCGGCGTCCGGCTGGGTGGTCGCGGACATCGACACCGGCGACGTGCTCGCGGCGAAGGACCCGCACGGCCGCTACCGGCCGGCGAGCACCATCAAGATGCTGCTGGCTCTCGTGGCGCTCGACGAACTGGATCTCGACAAGACCGTGACCGCCACCGCCGAGGACGCCGCGGTGGAGGGCAGCGCGGTCGGGATCGGCAAGAACGGTCAATACACGAACCGGCAGCTGATGCAGGGCCTGGTGATGGCGTCGGGGAACGACGCCGCCCACGTCCTCGCCCGGCAACTCGGCGGCGATGCCGCCACGGTCGACAAGATGAACCACCTCGCCGACACCCTCGGCGCGCACGACACGAGGACCGCGACCCCGTCGGGGCTCGACGGCCCCGGCATGAGCAGCTCACCGTTCGACCTCGCGCTCATCTTCCACACCGCGATGAAGAACCCGACGTTCGCGGAGCTGATCTCCACCGAGACGGTGCAGTTCCCGGGTTTCCCGAAGGATCCGGCGATCCCGGACGACCAGGACCGGCCCCCGTTCGCACTGGCCAACGACAATCAGCTGCTCTACAACTACGCAGGCGCGCTGGGCGGTAAGACCGGATTCACCGACGACGCCCGCCACACGTACGTCGGCGGCGCCGATCACGACGGTCGCCGCCTGATGGTGACGTTGATGGGCGCCGAGGCCCAGCCGATCCGACCGTGGGAGCAGGCGGCACGACTGCTGGACTACGGTTTCGCCCTCGACCGCGACGCCCAGGTGGGGTCACTCGAGGACCTGTATCCGGCCGACGAGGGTTCCGACGCGGTGCTTGCCGCACCGCCGCAACAGGATTCGGCGGCCGCGACGAGTTCCGTCGTCGCGTCGGGTTCCGACCACCCCGACAACACACTGGCTCTGCGGGCGGGTGTGGGGATCGTCGGGGCGGCCGTCGTCCTCGTGCTAGTGCTCTGCGCGCGCCGGCTGTCCCGCAGGCGCTGACGGGCAGCGGCGCCCGGCTCAGCGCTTGTTGCGGGTGAACAGTCCGGACAACCCGAGCGCGGCGACGGCGCCCACGCCGACCAGGGCGAGCCCCCCACGCACACCCGGACCCTCGTGCACCTCGATCCGCGGGGTGATGACGGCCGGATCCGGCGGCGGCACAAAGGCGAGCGCGAGGCTGGCGCGGGTGGTCGCGGCCCACGCCGTCGAGAAGAGCAGCATCCGGCACGTCAGGTAGATGAACACGAGCAGACCGATGATCGGACCGAACGCCACACCGGCGGGACCCGCGGTGACGGCCGAGAGGTAGATGGCACCGACCTGCTTGAAGATCTCGAACACCACGGCCGCGAGCAGCGCCGCCTTGAGTGCACTGCGGAACGTCACGGGTTCTCGGGGCAGCCGCGCGATCACCCAGGTGAACACCGCCCACGTCGCGAGAAGCGATACCAGGGTCGACAGTGCGCGCAACCCGGAGTCGATCCCCGGAACGTCGTCGAGGTTCAACCACTCGACCACCGTTCGGGCCACGGGACCGCTGCTCAGCGCGGAGGCGCCGAGGGAGACCACCATCGCCAGACCCAGACTGAGCAGAGCGGCCGCGTCGCCCAGTTTGGTACGCACGAATCCCTTCGACTCGCGCTGGCTCTCCCACATCGCCGTCAGCGCGTCGCGCAGGTTCGCCATCCACCCGAGCCCCGCGTAAGCGGCACCGAGCAGACCGAGAACACCGACGCTGGCACGGGAGGCAATCGCCGAATCGATGACGGTGTTGAGAGTGTCACCCAGACTTCCGGGAACGTTCTTGGTGATGCCGTCCTGCAGTTCCTGCAGCAACTCCGGCTGACCGGCGAGGACGAAACCCGCGATGGCGAACGCGACCATCAGGATCGGAATCAGCGCGAGCACACTGAAATACGTGATTCCCGCCGCGTAATAGTCGCCCTTCTGCTGCTGGTACCGCTGCGCGGCCCGCATCAGATGGTCGAACCAGGGGCGCGCTGCCCGCTGCCTGTCGAGAAAACTCGGTTCGTCAGCCACAGTGCTCATCCCTTCGCTGCTCATCCCTTCGGTGTCAGAAACCCAACTTTCTCGTACACGGCCGCCAGAGTTTGCGACGACACCTCACGGGCGCGGTGGGCACCGGCGGCGATGACCCGATCGAGTTCGGCCTCGTCAGAGAGGTACCCCTCGACCTTCGCTTTCAACGGTGTCACGAATTCGGCGAGGACATCGGCCGTATCGGTTTTCAGGTCGCCGTACCCCTTGCCCTCGTATCCGGCCACCAACGTCTCGACCGGAGTGCCGGAGAGCGCGGACTGGATGGTGAGCAGGTTGCTCACACCGGGCTTGGCCTGCGGGTCGTAGCGGATCTCCCGCTCGTTGTCGGTGACCGCGGACTTGATCTTCTTCGCCGACACCTTGGGGTCGTCGAGGAGGTTGATCATCCCGGCAGGGCTCGGGCCGGACTTGCTCATCTTCGACGTCGGGTCCTGCAGGTCGTAGATCTTGGCGGTGCCCTTGATGATCTGGGCCTCGGGAATCACGAACGCCTTCCCGAACCGGGTGTTGAACCGCTGGGCGAGATCGCGGGCCAGTTCGAGGTGCTGACGCTGGTCCTCGCCGACGGGGACCCGCTGCGGGCGGTAGAGCAGGATGTCGGCAGCCATCAGCACCGGATACGTGAACAGGCCGACGCTCGCGTTCTCACTGCCCTGTTTGGCCGACTTGTCCTTGAATTGCGTCATCCGGCTGGCTTCACCGAAACCGGTGATGCAGTTGAGAACCCACGCCAGCTGCGCGTGCTCGGGCACCTGGCTCTGCACGAACAGCGTGGCGCGGTCGGGGTCGATTCCGAGCGCCAGCAGCTGCGCCGCCGCGATCTTCGTGCGACGGCGCAGCTCCTTCGGGTCCTGCGCCACCGTGATCGCGTGGAGGTCGGGGATGAAGTAGAACGCGTCGAAGTCGTCCTGCAGCGCCACCCATTGCTGTAGAGCACCCAGGAAGTTGCCGAGGTGGAACGAGTCGGCGGTGGGCTGGATGCCGGAGAGCACCCGCGGTTTTGCGGTGGGTTTCTGAGCTGCAGGGGTCGACATGAGTACTGATCTTTTCACGTGCGCCCTGTCGACACGAATCAGATACCGACCGTCACCGGTACTGGACGGTGACCGGCGCGTGATCGGACCACCGCTGGTCGTAGGTTTCGGCGCGCTCGACGACGGCCTGCTTGGCCCGCTCCGCCAGTTCCCGGGTGGCGATCTGGTAGTCGATGCGCCAGCCGGAGTCGTTGTCGAACGCCTTCCCACGGTACGACCACCACGAGTACGGTCCGGCGACGTCGGGATTGAGCTGACGGACCACGTCGGTCCAGTGCGCGTCCTCGGCGAACAGGGCTCCGAGCCACTCCCGCTCGTTCGGGAGAAAACCGGAGTTCTTCTTGTTGGTCTTCCAGTTCTTCAGGTCGTGCTCGGTGTGAGCGATGTTCCAGTCGCCGCAGACCACGACGTGCCGGCCCGCAGTGACGGCGGCCGCTGCGGTGTCGGTGAGGTACCGGGCGAAAGAGTCCATGAACCGCTCCTTCTCCTCCTGCCGGGGTGTCTGGGCCTCCCCGGACGGCAGGTACAGGCTCGCCACGGTCAGGTCGTCGAAGTCGGCCTCGAGGTAGCGGCCCGCGGTCGCGAACTCGTCGTCACCGTGGCCGACACGGAAGGCGTCGGCCGGCTTCCGGGACACGATCGCGACGCCGTTGCGCCCCTTCGACGACGGCTCCGCGGACACCAGGTTCCATCCGCCCTCCAGGGCGGGCGCGAGGGTCTCCGCCAACTGCTCGTCGGACGCCCGCGTCTCCTGCAGACACACGACGTCGGCCTCCGTGCGCTCGATCCACTCGGTGAGCCCCTTGCGGGCGGCGGCGCGAACGCCGTTGACATTGACGGTGGTGATGATGTGTGGCACGGCAAGCACCGTAGCGGACGCCTACGACAGCGCGGCTACCGAGACGAACGGGCGCTGCGGCGTTCCATCGCGACGGCCACGGTGAGGACCACGAGACCCGCCACCGCGAGCAGCGCACCGACCGCGGCGGGCGCCGTGTAGCCGCAGCCGGCCGCGATCACGACACCACCGATCCACGCCCCGAACGCGTTCGCGATGTTGAGGGCCGCATGGTTGAGCGAGGCGGCGAGGGTCTGGGCGTCGGCGGCGACGTCCATCAGCCGGGTCTGCAGTCCGGGAACCATCGACGCACCCGCCGCACCGACGAAGAACACCAGCAGCAGCGCCGTGTACGGGTTGTGGGAGGCGATCACGAAGATGCCGAGCAACACCCCGAGCGCCGTCATCGATACGAACAGACCGGGAATCAGCGCCCGGTCGGCGAGGCGGCCGCCGATCAGATTGCCCGCGACCATGCCCAGCCCGTAGATCATCAGGGCGAGCGGCACCAGCGACCGCGACAGCCCGGCGACATCGGTGAGTGTGGTGCTGATGTAGGTGTAGACGGCGAACATGCCACCGAACCCGACCATGCCGATGATCAGCGTCATCCACACCTGTGCTCGGCGCAGGGCACCGAGTTCGGTGAGGGGATTCGACATCCGCATGGCGGCGAGCGTGGGCACCCACGACCAGATCGCGCCCAGTGTCACCACACCGATCACGGCCACGAGCGCGAAGGCGCTGCGCCAGCCGAGCGTCTGGCCCAGCCACGAGGCGACGGGCACGCCGACGACGTTGGCCACCGACAGTCCCATCATGACGAGAGCGACCGCCCTGGCCCGCTGGCCGCGGTCCGCGAGGTGCGCCGCCACGAGGGCCGCGACACCGAAGTAGGCGCCGTGCGGGAGGCCCGCGACGAACCGCGCGGCCATCAGCACGCCGTAGTTCGGTGCGAACACGGTGGCGGCGTTGCCGATCGTGAACGCCGCCATCAACGCGATCAGCAGCGTCTTACGGGGCACCCGCGCGGTCAGTGCGGCGATGAGTGGCGCGCCCACGACCACACCCAGCGCGTACGCCGAGATGACGTGCCCGGCCGTCGGCTCGGTGATCCCGAGGCTCGACGCCATCTCGGGCAGCAGCCCCATCGCCACGAACTCGGTGGTCCCGATCCCGAAGCCACCGAGCGCGAGCGCGATCATGGCGAGCTTGCGGACGGACGGATGTTGCGCGATGACACCGAGGTGCTCGGGGCGGACGGGGGTGGAGGTGCTCACAGCAGAACTTTCGACTAGGCAGAGAAACGGCTACGCGGCGCACGGCGCCTCGTTGCGCAACGACCCACATCGAAATTCTCTTCCCCGGATCCCGCTTTTCGCGCATCGAGCGACCGTGAGATGACTCACCGGGCCCCGGAGACGCCGAACGGGACGCCCCCATCAGGGGACGTCCCGTTCATATCGCTGTGGCTCGGTGCCTACTGCTCGGCGATCGCCTTCTGGAGGTTGATGTCCAGCGCACCGAGGAACTCCTCGGTGGTCAGGTAGCCCTGGTCGCCACCGACCAGCATCGCGAGATCCTTGGTCATCTGGCCACCCTCGACGGTCTTGATGACCACGTCTTCGAGCTTCTGGGCGAAGCCGATGACGTCGGGGGTGTTGTCCAGCTTGCCGCGGTGCTCGAGTCCACGGGTCCACGCGAAGATCGACGCGATGGGGTTGGTGGACGTCGGCTTGCCCTGCTGGTGCTGACGGAAGTGACGCGTCACGGTGCCGTGTGCGGCCTCGGCCTCACACGTCCTTCCGTCCGGGGTCAGCAGCACGGAGGTCATGAGACCGAGTGATCCGAAGCCCTGCGCGACGGTGTCGGACTGGACGTCGCCGTCGTAGTTCTTGCAGGCCCAGACGTAGCCGCCCTCCCACTTGAGCGCCGACGCGACCATGTCGTCGATGAGGCGGTGCTCGTAGGTGAGACCTGCCGCGTCGAACTCCGACTTGAACTCGGTCTCGTAGACGTGCTGGAAGATGTCCTTGAATGCGCCGTCGTACGCCTTGAGGATGGTGTTCTTGGTCGACAGGTACACCGGGTAGTTCTGCTGCAGGCCGTAGTTGAGCGAGGCGCGCGCGAAGTCCTCGATGGACTTGGTGAAGTTGTACTGACCCTGGACGACGCCGCCGCCCTCGGGGAAGTTCACCAGCTCGTGCTCGATCGGCTCGCTGCCGTCCTCGGGCGTGTAGGTGATCATCACCTTGCCGGGGCCGGGGACCTTGAAGTCGGTGGCGCGGTACTGGTCACCGAAGGCGTGACGGCCGATGATGATCGGCTTGGTCCAGCCCGGAACCAGTCGCGGAACGTTGGAGATGATGATCGGCGCGCGGAAGATCGTCCCACCGAGGATGTTGCGGATGGTCCCGTTGGGCGACCGCCACATCTTCTTGAGGCCGAACTCCTCGACGCGTGCCTCGTCCGGGGTGATGGTCGCGCACTTGACGCCGACGCCGTGCTTCTTGATGGCGTTGGCCGCGTCGACGGTCACCTGGTCGTCGGTCTCGTCCCGGTACTCGATGCCGAGATCGTAATACTCGAGATTCACATCCAGGTAAGGATGGATCAGTTTGTCTTTGATGAACTGCCAGATAATGCGTGTCATCTCGTCGCCGTCGAGTTCGACGACGGTGCCCTCAACCTTGATTTTGGACATGGGTGCTTCGCGTCCTCCTAGGAAGTTTCCCTGGTTACACGGTTGCGGGCGCACTTTGTGAGTGGGTCCGCGAACGGTTCGCTTATCAAACGTAGACGGTCAAGGCGGCCGCTGGGAGACCGCACCTAAACAAGACAAGCGTACTGCTATGCGCCACGCTCGCAACACGTGGGGCACGCAACCCCACCCCTACCCGCGGGTAACTTTTCCCTGCTAGTGGCCCTGATCGGTGCCGTTTCCGGTCGTTCCACCCCAGCCGCTAAGATTCACTGCAGGTCATGAGTGCCAGCAACGAGCCCCGGCTAGCTGGCCGGCAACCCTCCACCGCGGTGGGGTGCCCCGGGTGATGACCTGGTTCCCTGATTCATACAACAGTCGGGTGACAAGCGCGGGTCCGACATCGGAGGTTCATGATGTGTTGTTGTTGTCGTAGATAGACCCCAGACAAGCCCTGCGCGCGAACGCACCAGCACTCCGTCCGCGCCTCGTCAGACCACTGGAGTAGACAGCACATGACCGAGAACTGGTCGTTCGAGACCAAGCAGATCCACGCCGGGCAGACGTCCGACGCGACCACCAAGGCGCGGGCGCTGCCGATCTACCAGACCACCTCGTACACGTTCGACAGCACCGATCACGCTGCCGCGCTGTTCGGTCTGGCCGAGCCGGGCAACATTTACACCCGCATCATGAACCCCACACAGGACGCGGTCGAGCAGCGCATCGCCGCCCTCGAAGGCGGCGTCGCCGCACTGCTGCTGTCCTCCGGACAGGCCGCCGAGACGATCGCGATCCTGAACCTCGCCCAGGCAGGCGACCACATCGTCTCCAGCCCGCGGCTGTACGGCGGCACCTACAACCTCTTCCACTACACGCTGCCCAAGCTCGGCATCGAGGTCTCGTTCGTCGAAGACCCCGACGACCTCGAGCAGTGGAAGGACGCGGTCCGGGACAACACGAAGGCGTTCTACGGCGAGACCATCTCCAATCCCCGCAACGACGTCCTCGACCTGCCCGGCATCTCCGGGATCGCGCATCAGCACGGACTCCCGCTGATCGTCGACAACACGGTGGCCACCCCCTACCTGATCCGCCCCCTCGAGCACGGCGCGGACATCGTGGTGCACTCGGCCACCAAGTACCTCGGCGGCCACGGCACGGCGATCGCCGGTGTCATCGTCGACGGCGGCACATTCGACTGGACCCAGGGCCGCCACCCGGGCTTCACCACCCCCGACCCGAGCTACCACGGCGTCGTCTTCTCCGAACTCGGACCGCCCGCGTTCGCCCTCAAGGCGCGCGTACAGCTGCTGCGCGACCTCGGGTCGGCGATCTCCCCGTTCAACGCGTTCCTCATCTCGCAGGGCATCGAGACCCTCAGCCTGCGGATGGAACGCCACGTGTCGAACGCGACCGCCGTCGCCGAGTACCTCGAGGCGCGGCCGGAGATCGTGTCCGTCGGATACGCCGGACTCGCGTCCTCGCCCTGGCACGACCGTGCGAAGCAGATCGCACCGAGGGGGGCGGGCGCCATCGTGACGTTCGAACTCGCCGGCGGCATCGAAGCGGGCAAGAAGTTCGTCAACGCGCTCACCCTGCACAGTCACGTCGCGAACATCGGCGACGTCCGCTCGCTGGTGATCCACCCCGCGTCCACCACACACGCCCAGCTGACCCCCGAGGAGCAGGCCGCCAGCGGCGTCACCCCCGGACTGGTCCGCCTGGCTGTCGGCATCGAAGGGATCGACGACATCATCGCCGATATCGAGACCGGACTTACGGCGGCGGCATCTTGACCGTGAGCGCTGTACAGAACCTGCCCGTGGCGGACGGACGTCTCGGCACCATCGACATCGGATCACTCGAGCTCGAGAGCGGAGAAGTGATCCCGTCGGTGTCCCTCGCCATGCAGCGATGGGGAGAGCTGTCCCCGAACCGGGACAACGTGGTGCTCGTCGAGCACGCCCTCACCGGCGACTCCCACGTCACCGGACCGGTCTCCGACGAACATCCCTCCCCCGGCTGGTGGACGGGAATGGTCGGACCAGGTGCGCCGATCGACACTGACGAGTGGTGCGTCGTCGCGACCAACGTCCTCGGTGGCTGCCGCGGCACCACCGGTCCCGGTTCGATCGCCGAGGACGGACGCCCGTGGGGCAGCCGTTTCCCGGAGATCTCCATCCGCGACCAGATCGCGGCCGAGAAGAAGTTCACCGACCTGCTGGGCATCGACAAGCTGGCGTCCGTCGTCGGCGGTTCGATGGGCGGAATGCGCGCGCTCGAGTGGGCGGTCACCTACCCGGACCAGGTGGCGTCGGCGCTCGTTCTCGCGGTCGGCGCCCGCGCGACCGCCGACCAGATCGGCACGCAGACCACCCAGATCGCGGCCATCACCAGCGACCCCGACTGGCAGGGCGGCGACTATCACGGCACCGGCCGGATTCCCCGGGCCGGACTGCGCATCGCCCGCCGGATCGCGCACCTGACGTACCGCAGCGAGAGTGAACTCGACTCCCGGTTCGCGAACTCGCCGCAGGACGGCGAGGACCCGTCGCGCGGAGGCCGGTACTCCGTCGAGAGCTACCTCCAGCACCAGGCCGACAAGCTGGTCGGCAGATTCGACCCGAGCACGTACGTGCTGCTGTCCGAGTCCATGAATCGGCACGACGTGGGCCGCGGTCGCGGTGGCATCGCCGCGGCGCTGGGGGCGATCACCGCACCCGTCATCGTGGGCGGCGTCGACTCCGACCGTCTGTACCCGATCCGCCTGCAGGAGGATCTGGCCGACGACATCCCCACCTGCGACGGTCTGCGGGTGCTCAACTCACGGGACGGCCACGACGGGTTCCTCACCGAGGCCGCCGCCGTCGCGAAACTGCTCTCCGAGACGATGCAGTTGGCACGCGCCGGGCGCTGACACCGGCGCCGGACGACGCCCGCTCGGACCGCTAGTCGGTTCCGAGCGGGTCGATCGACACGGCCAGCCACACGATCGCGCCCCCGACGGCCACGAGCGCGCCCACGTCGAAAGGCTTGCTGCGCACCGCGAGCAGTCCGACGCGCTCCGACGGCATGATCAACCGGAAGACCGCCGCCAGCAGCGTGGCGACGCCGAACACGAACGCCCCTCGTCGCCACCGATCCGCGAGCACGAACACGACGGCCACCATGATGACGACGAGGACTGCGAGCATCGGCAGGTTCTTCTTCGCGAACTGCCCCCAGTCGGCCATCTCAGCCGAGAGACGCTGCGACACGCTCGGCCCGCTCCACGACGTTGGTCAGCAGGAAGGCACGGGTGAGCGGCCCGACGCCACCGGGGTTCGGGGACAGGAAGCCGGCGACATCGGCGACGTCCGCCGCCACGTCGCCGCGCAGTCCGTCCGCGGTGCGGCTCACGCCCACGTCGAGCACCGCGGCGCCGGGCTTGACCATGTCGGCCGTGACCAGCCCGGGAACACCCGCCGCGGCGATGACGATGTCGGCGCGCCGGACCTCCGCTCCGAGGTCCCGTGTACGGGTGTGGCAGAGGGTGACGGTGGCGTTCTCGCTTCGCCGGGTGAACAGCAGACCGATCGGGCGGCCCACGGTGACACCGCGACCGATGACGACGACGTGCGCCCCCTCGATCGGGACCTCGTACCGGCGCAGCAGGTGCAGGATTCCGCGCGGCGTGCACGGCAGCGGCGCTTCCTTGCCCAGCACCAACCGGCCCAGGTTGACGGGGTGCAGGCCGTCGGCGTCCTTGTCGGGGTCGATGCGCTCGAGGGCGGCGTTCTCGTCGAGCTGCTTCGGCAGCGGAAGCTGCACGATGTAGCCGGTGCACTCCGGGTTGGCGTTGAGCTCGTCGATGGTGGCGTCGAGCTTCTCCTGCGTGATGTCGCCGGGCAGGTCGCGGCGGATCGAGGTGATCCCGACCTTCGCGCAGTCGTTGTGCTTCCCGCGCACGTAGGCGGCCGACCCCGGGTCGTCCCCCACCAGAACGGTGCCGAGACCGGGCGTGATGCCCTTGTCCTTCAGGGCGCTCACCCGCACCTTCAGGTCTTCGAAAATCTCGTCGCGGGTCGCCTTGCCATCGAGGATCGTTGCAGTCACGTGCCCCATTCTCTCAGGTTCGCCATACACGCGTCAGGTCGGTTCCACCACGAGCCCGTTGGCCGTCGCGTACGCGATGGCCTGGGTGAGTTCGATCTGTGTCTTGTCCAGCGAGACCGCGGTCCACAGGTTCGCGTCGACGTGGGCCCCGCGCAGGTCCGCGCCGTCGAATTTCGCGCCGCCGGTGCGGGCGCCGAACAGGTCCGCCGAGCGGAGCACAGCCCGGCGGAGGTCCGTGCGCACGAGGTTGGCTTCGCGGAACCGGCAGTCGGTGAAATCGAGTCCGCGCAGGTCCGCGCCGCCGAGCGACGCGAGCGTGAAATCACATTCCTCGAAGACCATCGGGCGCAGCCGGCAGTTGTCGAACTCCGACCCGAGGAAGCTGCAGTTACGGAACTCGCTGTGCCACAGCGTCGTTCTGGTGAACGAGCACGAGCGGAACGCCGTCCCCACGTGATGCGACTCGGCGAGGTCGGCGCCCGTGAAATCGCATTCGGTGAAGATCACCGACTCGGTGCGGAGCTCACTCAGATCGGCGTCGCGGAAGTTGCATTTCGTGTAGTGCCGCCGCTGCCAGTTCTGCGCGGGGAGTCGTGCGTCGCCGTAGTCCTCACCCACCACCTCTTCTACCGGATCCATGCGTCCATCATGCCGCCTCGCGGTGTGCCCCTAAGCTGTGCGGGTGTTCCGAGTGATGTTCCACGAACCCCGAATCCCACCCAACACCGGCAACGCCATCCGCATGGTGGCAGGCACCGGGTGCGAACTGCACCTCGTGGGTCCACTCGGATTCGACCTGTCCGAGCCGAAACTCAAACGGGCCGGGCTCGACTACCACGACCTGGCGTCGGTGACCGTGCACGAGAACCTGGAGGCGGCCTGGGCGGCGGTGGAGCCTGCACGGGTGTATGCCTTCACCGCGCATGCCACCGTGTCGTACGCCGACATCTCCTACCAGCCCGGCGACGTTCTGCTGTTCGGTCCCGAACCCACCGGACTGTCGGAGGAGGTGCTGGCCGATCCCCACGTGACCGAGCGGCTCCGCATCCCCATGCTGCCCGGCCGGCGGTCGCTGAACCTGTCGAACGCCGCCGCCCTCGTCACCTACGAGGCGTGGCGGCAGCACGGATTCAGCGGGGCTGCGCTGTAGCTGCGACGGCTGCGGCCCCGACACCCGCAGCCGCACCGGCACCGAGGGCGATGTCGAGGAAGTCGCGCGCGGCACCCTGAACGCCGCGCACCGGGTCCCAGACGGCGGAGAGCCGCCGCGGAAGCGTCAACCCCTCCACCTGGACGGAGGCGAGCCGGCCGTCCGTCAGGTCGGCGGCCACCGCCAGCGAGGACAGCACCGCCGGAGCGTTACCCGCCACGACGGCCGCTTTCACCGCCGTGCACGACGTCAGCTCCAGCAACGGCGGGACGCATTGCGGCACCGCGTTCTCCAGGGTGGTGCGTGTTCCGGAACCGGACTCGCGCTGGATCATCGGCGTCGCGGCGAGTTCGGACACGGGAATCGGTGACCGTCGGACCCATTCGTGTTCCGGCGGCACCACGACCACCAGGTGGTCGCGGCCGATCTCCCGCACCTGCAGTCCCGCCGGAATGTCCGGACCCTCGACGAACCCGAGATCCGCCTCACCGGACAGCACCCGGGCGGTCACCTCGGACGAGTTGAGGAGCCGCACGTTGGTGACCACGTTCGGGTACTTGCGCCGCATCGCGACGGTCCACCCGGGAACCAGGTACTCGGCGATCGTCATGCTGGCCGCCACCGTCAGCCCGGCCTGCCGTTCGCCGCGCAGCGCCGCGACTCCCGACGCCAGTTCCTCGGCCGTGGCGAGGATGTGGCTCGCCCATTCGAGGATGAGCGCGCCCTCCGACGTGGGCCGCACCCCGCTGGCACCACGGCTGAACACCTTGATGCCGAACTGGCGCTCGGCCGAACGCACCCGGGCGCTGACGGCCTGCTGGCTGAGCCCGTGTTCGCGCCCCGCCGCCCCCATGCTTCCGAGCCGCTCGACGGACAGCAGGACGTCGAGGGCACTGAGTTCGGGTATTCGGGGAGACAGCGGCACAACCCAAGGCTAGTCCCACAAACGCGATTTGTGGGTATTCAAAGACAAGCCTTCTACCGGCCACGACGATGCGTCGGCAAGCTCTAGGTATGACCCCGAATTGGTTCGCAGCAGTGATGGGCACCGGCATCGTCGCAGTCGTCGCCGCGGCATTTCCGGCCGGCGGTCCGGTGGCCCGGACCGCCGCCGAGATCTTCTGGCTGATCGCCGCGACGCTGCTCGTGGTGCTGACGACCGCACTGGTGCGTCACTGGATCCGTCGCCGCGACGACGCACTCGCGGACGCGCGCAGCCACACGATGTTCCCGTTCTACGGCGCCGTGTCGATGGCGGTGCTGACGGTCGGCGCCGGCACCGGATCCGCGGGTCGCGAACTTCTCGGCGGTGTCGCCGTCGCCGCGTCGGCCACCCTGTGGACGATCGGGACCGTCTTCGGGCTCGCCACCTACGTGGTGATGGCGCGCCGGCTGACCCGGCCCCACCAGGTGACCCCGGTGCCGTCCTGGCTCATGCCCGTCGTGCCGCCCATGGTGTCGGCCGCCACCGGTGCCGCACTGGTCAAGCACCTCCCGGAAGGCGCGCCGCAAATCGCGATGCTGGCGGTCTGCTACACACTGTTCGCGCTGGCGCTGAGCGCCGCGCTGACCGTCGCCGTCGTCGTCGGACGCCACCTGCTGAGCAACGGGCTGCCCCACACCCCGCTCGTGCCCACGCTCTGGATTCCGCTCGGCGTGATCGGACAGTCGGTGGCGGCGATCAATCTGCTCGGCGGGGCATCCGGCCACACCTGGCTCCACGCGGTGGGCGTGGTCTACGGGACCACTGTCGGCGCACTCGGCGTCCTCACCCTCGTGACGCTGGTCACGGTGACCGCCAGGGCCTTTCGCCGCGGGTTGACGTTCACCCCCAGCTGGTGGAGTTTCACGTTCCCCGTCGGCACCTGCGCGCTCGGCGCGAACTCGCTTGGCGTCGCGCTGGACTCGGTCGTGATCGTCGGCGCAGGCCTGACGCTGTGGTGCGCGCTGGTCCTGATCTGGGGCACCGTTGCGGTCCGCACACTGCGGCACGCCGCCGGGCAACTGGGTCGGCGCGTGGTCCGGGACGACCCCGCGGCCCACGCCCTCAGCGCGGCGCGCTGACCGCGAACCGTGATTCGGGCGTCAGGCGCCCGACTCGACGGGGCGTCCGGACTGCATCCACGCGGACGTCCCGCCCGCGACCGACACGGCGTTGATCCCCCGCGCGTTCAGGTACTCCGCCGCCTGCAGGCTCCGGCCGCCCACCCCGCAGATCACGTAGACGACCTCGGCCTCCGGGATCTCGTCCACGCGCGCGACGAACTCACTGAGCGGAATCAGCGTCACACCCGGCACCCGCGCCTGGGCGTACTCGTCGGCCTCGCGCACGTCGATGACGGGGGCACCCGACGCCAATGCACTGTCCAGGGCATTCAGGTCGACTTCGATCATTGCGTCTTCGCCTCTTCTCGTTCCGGCGCCGGGCCCGACGGTGGGCCGGGCGGCCTGTTGTACGTCCGGCGCAGACGGTACGCGCCGTACACGACCAGTGCGATGACGGCCACGAAACCGAACCAGGGAATCAGCGCGCCCACGACCACGGCGCCGCCCTTGATCGCGGACAGCAGGGCGTTCCAGCCCGCGACGACGCCTTCCCAGAAGTTGTCCGGACCGGGACTGGGCTGCTCGGCATCCGTGGAGGTGACGTCGATCATGAGTGTGGCCAATGCCACCTGGTCGCTCAGCGTCCGCTTCTGGGCGGTGAGGCTGTCCAGTTCGCCCTGACGCTCCGACAACGCCCTCTCGGCCTCGATCAGGTCCGCGGTGTTCGCTGCCGACGTGATGAGCCCCTGTAGCCGGGTGACGGACGCCGTCAATGCGCCGATCCGGGCGTCGAGATCCTGCGACTGCATCGTCACGTCGCTCTTCGTGACGCTGACGCTGGTGACCTTGCCCAGTTCCCGCAGATCGTCCAACGTCCGGGTGAGCGAGTCGGCGGGTACCCGGATGGTCAGGGAACTGCTCGCGTCCTGGTCGTCGGAGCCCGGCTGTTCGGTGAGCTGGTCGACGCGTCCGCCCAGATCGTCGACCCTGTCCACGATCTGCCTGCCGACGGCCACCGGGTCGTCCGCGGTGAGCGCGACCTGACCGGTCACGATCTCCTGGCGGTCGGTGGGGGCCTGGTCTTTCGCGGGCGCCTGCACTGCCCCACCGATTTCCATCTGGCTCGAGTCCCCGGGCGACGGGGCGGGAGTCTGCTGGGAGGAGTCGCTGCCGGTCCCACCACACCCCGCGAGCGCCAGCGAAGCCACGACGATCGCCGACAAGACGTATCTCCTCATGTCCGAATGCTAGCGGTGCGGGCTCATCTGAAGTCCCTGGATTTGGCGGACACCCGCAAATCCATCAGCTGCAGCCGATCCGCCACCACCGTCACCGCCCCCTCCGCGTTCTGCACCTTGCCGCGGACCAGCAGTGCGGGCGCCGTGTTGGCGAGCTTGCGGTATTTCACCCACAACCCCACCGAACACACCACGTTGACCATCCCGGTCTCGTCCTCCAGGTTGATGAACGTGACCCCCGCGGCCGTCGCCGGGCGCTGCCGGTGGGTCACCGCCCCACCCACCAGAACCCGATCGCCGTCGGGGACATCGAGCAGGTGCGCCGCCGGGATCACCCCGAGCGCGTCGAGTTGCGGGCGCAGGAACTGGGTGGGGTACGTGTCCGGTGACACCCCGGTGGCCCACACGTCGGCCGCGGCCAGTTCCAGATCGCTCATTCCCGGCAGGGTCGGCGCGCGGGTGGACGCCCCGATCCCCGGCAGCCGGTCGCGGCGCTCCCCCGCCGCGGCGCCTGCCGCCCACAACGCCTCCCGGCGGGACAACCCGAAACTGTCGAGAGCACCTGCGGTAGCCAGTGATTCGGCTTGCGCCGTGCTCAGTTCCACCCGCCCGGTGAGGTCGAGGAACGACGTGTACGGCCCTCCGTCGCCGCGCGATTCGACGATTCGCTCGGCCAGCGAGGTGCCGATGTGCCGCACCTCTCCGAGCCCGAGACGTACCTCCGTCCCGCCTGCCTCGACGGTGGCGTGCGCAAGACTTGCATTGATGTCCGCGCCGTGCACCTGCACCCCGTGCCTGCGGGCGTCGGCCACCAGCGACTGCGGCGAGTAGAACCCCATCGGCTGCGCCCGCAGCAGACCGGCGCAGAACGCCGCCGGGTGATGCAGCTTGAACCACGACGAATAGAACACCAGGGCGGCGAAACTCTGCGAATGACTTTCGGGGAAACCGAAATTCGCGAACGCGTACAGCTTCTCGTAGATCCGGTCGGCCACGTCGTCCCCGATCCCGTGCATCTCCCGCATGCCCTGGTAGAGCCGCCCCCTCAGCCGTTCCATCTTCTCGGGCGACCGCTTGGACCCCATAGCCCGGCGGAGCTGGTCGGCCTCGGCCGGACTGAAACCCGCCACGTCAACCGCCATCTGCATCAACTGCTCCTGGAACAGCGGCACACCCAGCGTCCGCTTCAGCGCCTTCTCCAGGGACGGGTGGTCGTAGGTCACCGGTTCGAGCTTGTTGCGGCGGCGGATGTACGGGTGCACCGATCCGCCCTGGATCGGACCGGGGCGGATGAGCGCCACCTCCACCACCAGGTCGTAGAAGTTCCGTGGTTTCAGCCTCGGCAGGGTGGCCATCTGGGCCCGTGACTCCACCTGGAACACCCCCACCGAGTCCGCCCGCTGCAACATCTCGTAGACGGCCTCCTCGGAGAGGTCCAGCTGCGCCAGATCCACCTCGATCCCCTTGTGCTCGGCCACGAGGTCCATCATGTAGTGCAGCGCGGAGAGCATGCCGAGGCCCAGCATGTCGAACTTCACCAGACCCACCGCCGCGCAATCGTCCTTGTCCCACTGCAGAACACTGCGGTTCTCCATGCGCGCCCACTCCACCGGGCACACGTCGGCGATCGGCCGGTCGCAGATCACCATGCCGCCCGAGTGGATGCCGAGGTGCCGCGGAAACCCCTCGATCTGAGCGGCCAGTTCGAGGACGGCCGGCGGAATGTCGGTGCCGACCTCCTTCCCGATGCCACCCCAGCGGCTGACCTGTTTGCTCCACGCGTCCTGCTGCCCCTGCGAGAAACCCAGCGCCCGGGCCATGTCCCGCACCGAGGACTTTCCGCGGTACGTGATGACATTCGCCACCTGCGCCGCGTACTGGCGTCCGTACTTGGCGTACACGTGCTGGATGGCCTCCTCCCGCCGATCGGATTCGATGTCGACGTCGATGTCCGGGGGGCCGTCGCGTTCGGGCGAGAGGAAACGTTCGAACAACAGCTTGTTGCGGACGGGATCCACGTTGGTGATGCCGATGGCGTAGCAGACGGCGGAGTTGGCCGCCGAACCCCTTCCCTGACAGAGGATGTCGTTGTTCTTGCAGAACGACACGATGTCGTGGACCACCAGGAAGTAGCCCGGGAAGTTCAGCCCGGTGATGATGTCCAGTTCGTGCTCGATCTGCCGGTAGGCCTCCGGGCGGTCCGCCGGCGCACCGTAGCGGCGGCGGGCCCCGTCCATCGTGAGCTGACGCAGCCAGCTCGCCTCGGTGTGCCCACCCGGAACGTCGAACGGTGGCAGTTGCGGCGCGATGAGCCGCAGGTCGAACGCACACTCCAGCCCGAGGTCCGCGGCACCGCGGACGGCTTCCGGGTACGCGGCGAAGAGGTGCGCCATCTCCTCACCGGACCGCAGGTGCGCTCCCCCGGCAGGCGCCAGGTGCCCGGCCGCGTCGTCGAGGCTCTGCCGGGCCCGGACGGCGGCCATCGCCATGGCCAGTCTCCGGCGCGGCGGTCCCGCGAAGTGCGCCGCCGTGGACGCGATCACCCGAAGTCCGTGCTGCTGTGCGAGTTCGGCGAGGTCGGCGTTGCGCTCACCGTCCTCCGCGATGCCGTGATGGGTGAGTTCCACCGTGACCCGGTCGGCGCCGAACCGGTCGATCAGCTCCCGCAGCCGGGCGGCCGCGGCATCCGGGCCACCGTCGGCCAGCGCCTGCCGCACATGCCCTTTCCGGCACCCGGTCAGGATCTGCCAGTGCCCCCCGGCCGCGTCGGTGAGACGGTCGAGGTCGTAGCGCAGTGTGCCCTTCTCCCCGCCCGCGAGATGCGCCGCCGCGATCTCCCGGGAGAGCCGCCGATACCCCTCCTGACCTCGCGCCAGCACCAGCAGGTGCGCGTCGTCCAACGTCAGTTCGGACCCGAACACGGTGCGCATGTTCAGTTCCTTCGCCGCCTCCGCGAACCGGACCACACCGTAGAACCCGTCGTGGTCGGTCAGTGCGATGGCCTCGAGACCGAGCCGGACGGCCTCCTCCACCAACTCTTCCGGTGGGGAGGCGCCGTCGAGGAAACTGAACGCCGAGTGCGCGTGGAGTTCGGCGTACGGAACGGTGGAGCCGGTGCGCTCCTGCGGGCCCGCGCGGTACTCCCCCCGTTTGCGCGACCACGCGGGGCTGTCGCCGCCGTCGCCCGGATACAGCGACTCCGGGCTGACCCGCCCCGGCCTGCCCGACAGGACGCGCTCCATCTCGGACCACGTCGGCGGACCGTTTCCCCAACCCATCTGGCACACCTCTTCATGTCGCGCACGTGCCGTGCCGAAACCATGGAAGATGCCGCCGGGGAAGATGCATCATTCGAACGGGAGTTCGAACGCTTTCAGTCTGCCATCACACGCGCGGACCGGTCAACGCGGGTCACCCGGACTTACGTCACGAGCGCGGCCAGACCTCTCAAACGGTCCTCGGCCGGCCTCCTCGGGCAGCTCACACACTTGCCCGACCCCGGGGTCTCGTAGATCAGGCAGCACGACGCCCGCTGCGTGAACCGGCGCGACAGTGTCCCGGCCCGGACGTCGACGAACCGCGGGTCCGGCATCACCACACCGACGCGGCGGAGTGCGTCCACCAGCCCCCGGGCGAAGATGCTGCCGCGTGCGCGATCACCGCACGCCGTTCCCGCGTCGAGCGCCCGGTTGGCGATCGAATCCGTCGTGATCGCCCACATCGCGGCCCGCCGCACCCCGGACGCCGCGGCGAGAGCGTCGATGATCGGCGTCAGCGCCGCGGCCATCTCGGACGCCAACTCGGACAGCCCCTCGGTGACCGGCAGCGCCGACGACGCGGTCAGGCCGCCGAGATACCCGTCGTCCCGCAGGAATGCCACGGCGTCGCCGAGCCTCGGCCGGGCGGCGGCACCCGTGACGAGCGCGGTCGCGATCGGAATCCCGGTCAGTGTCGAGCTGGCCGAGTACCACCACAGGGTGCCGTTGACCCGGGGGTCGTCGCTGCCCCACCGCCTCGCCGTGTCCGCGACCCGGTCCGCGAGCCAGCCGGGATCGGTCAGGCGCACGGCCGGGAACGCGGCGACGCCGCGGTGCCCGATCTGGTCGGCGATCATCGGGACGCGGCGGGCGGTCAGTTCGTACGCACGCCGCAGTTGCTCATCCATCGGCCAACCCCAGGATCTCCATCGACAGCCGCGGCGTCGACCGCACGGCGGCGCGGATGCCGAACACCCCGCCGAGCACGGCGTCGTCCAGCACGTCGGCAGGCGGACCGATGCTGATCATCCGTCCATCCTGCATCACGGCCAGCGTGTCGCAGTACTCGACGGCCAGCCGGAGGTCGTGCATGGTCACGACGATCGCCAGACCGTCGCGTCCGAGGAAACAGATTCGCACACAGTCAGTCCCGCGGACAGCCGTGGTTCCTGGGTGCTCGCCCCGTTGCGGGTCAGCGCCGGATTCGGCCCGGCTTCCCCCGTGCGTGTGGCTGCAAGTGCGATGCCGAGTATGCACGATTTGCCGGGAGCCGCGTCACACCCCCCGCCGGTGTCACCCCGATCCGCACTACAGTCGGCAGTCGCAGTTGCCCGCCCCAGACAAGCCGGAGATGACGCATGACTCGTTGGGCCTCTACCGTTGTTTCACGCAAATGGTGGGTCCTGAGCCTCGCCGTCGTCGCCGTTCTGGTGAGCGGCGTGTGGGGCACCGGTGTCTTCGCGAAACTCAGCTCGGGCGGGTTCACCGATCCCGGTAGCGAATCCGCCGAGGTGGCCCGGATCGTCCAGGACAACCTGGGTCCGCAGACGCCGGACATCATCGCCATCTACACCGCACCCGACGGGAAGACCCTGGACGACATCGGCCCCGAGGTCACCGCGAGTCTCGACCGGTTCGCCGCCGAGGTGCCGACGTATTCGGTGACGTCGTACTGGACCGCGGACGCGACGAGGAAGCAGCTGATGGTGTCGCAGGACGGCACCAAGGCGTCGGCCGCGATCACCGTCGACCCCGACGCCGGGATCACGGCCGCCACGTTCAACGACCTGCTACCCAAGCTCGAGGTGGAGGGCATCGACACCGAGTTCGCGGGCAATTCGGTGGTGGGTGTCGCGTTCAACAACCGGCTGCAACAGGACCTGGTGCTGGCCGAGGCGATCGCGCTTCCGATCACGCTCGTGTTGCTGGTCTTCATCTTCGGCGGACTGGTGGCCGCGGCCGTTCCGGTGTTCGTCGGGCTGCTCTCGATCTTCAGCGCCCTGGCCACTCTGCGCCTGCTGACCCTGTTCACCGATGTCAGTTCGTTCGCGATCAACGTGGCGTCCCTACTCGGCCTGGGGCTCGCGATCGACTACGGCCTGTTCATCGTCGGACGTTTCCGCGAGGAACTCGAGTCCGGCGCCGACGTCGCCGAGGCGACCCGGCGCACTGTGCTGACCGCGGGCCGCACCGTGTTGTTCTCCGGTCTGCTTCTCGTGTGCGCGTTCTCGGGCATGCTCGTGTTTCCGCAGGACGTGATCAAGTCGCTCGGGTTCGGCGCGATGGCCGCGGTCGCGAGCGCGGCGCTGCTGTCGCTCACCGCGGTCCCGGCGCTGCTCGCGATCCTGGGACACCGCATCAATGCACTGACGTGGCGCAAGGATGCGGCGCAGCGTGGTGAGGTTCGCGCCCGTAAGTTCTGGGGCTCCGTCGTCACGTGGGTGATGCGGCGGCCGGTCGCCATCGCGGTCGGCATCGTCGCGGGGTTGATGGTCCTCGCCTCGCCACTGCTCAGCGCGTCCCTCGGCGAGGTCACGTACACGGCGCTGCCGGAGAACGACCCCGCCCGCATCGCCACCGACACTCTCACCACCGAATTTCCCACCACCGGAAACGGCGCAACCCTCATCGTCAGGGGCACCGACGGCGCGGCCCCGACGGCCGCCGACGGCGCCGCGGTCGCCCAGGCCGCCGGCCAGGTGGAGGGCATCGGGGCGGCCACCGTCGTGGCGTCCGGCAACGGACTGGTCGCGGTCCAGGCCGTCTACTCCGAGGGTGTCACCACCGACGACCAGAGCGCCGCGGTGGACGGTCTCCGTGCCATCACGCCGCCCGAGGGAACCGAACTCCTCGTCGGCGGCGGACAGGCGACCGTCGACGACGGGAACGCGGCGATCGTGCACTGGATGCCGGTCATGATCGCGATCATGGTGGGCTCGACGCTCGTGTTGCTGTTCCTGGCGTTCGGCTCGGTGGTGCTGCCGATCAAGGCGGTCGCGATGGCGGGCCTGAGCCTCGCCGCCACGTTCGGTGTGCTCACGTGGATCTTCGAGCTGGGCAACGGCGCGAGTCTGCTCGGGGTCAGTCCGGCACCGCTCGAGGCGACGTTCGTGGTCCTCATCCTCGCCGTGGTCTTCGGCCTGTCGACCGACTACGAGGTGTTCCTGATGTCACGCATGGTCGAGGCGCACGCGGCGGGCGCGACCACGGAGGAGGCGGTGCGCTTCGGCACCGAGCGCACCGGCCGCATCGTGACGGCCGCGGCGCTGCTGCTCGTGGTGGTGACCGGAGCGTTCACCATCTCCGGTCTGTCGATCATGAGGTTCCTCGGTGTGGGCATGATCGTCGCGCTCCTCGTCGACGCGACGGTGGTCCGCATGCTCCTCGTTCCGTCCCTCGTGAAGCTGATGGGCGAGGCCAACTGGTGGGCCCCGGCCTGGATGAAGAAGGTGCACGCCAAGGTGGGTCTGGGCCACTAGTGCATTATCTTACTTTGGAGTAAGTTCGGGTCATGGCCACCTACCTCGTCACCGGCGGAACCGGATTCCTGGGCCGGCACGTGCTGCCCCTGATCCTCGACCGCGGCGAATCAGCCGAGATCCACGTCCTCGTCCGGCGCGCGTCCGTCGCACGATGGGAGGCGCTCGTCGACGGCATGCCGGGCGGCGAACGGGTGAATCCACTGATCGGCGACCTGACCGAGCCCGGCCTCGGACTCACCTCGGCGCCGGTGGCCGACCACGTCCTGCACCTCGGCGCGATCTACGACCTCACGGCGGGCGACGAACAGGCCACCACGAACGTCGACGGCACCCGCTCGGTGATCGCGCTGGCCCGGGAACTGGATGCGACTCTGCACCACGTCTCGTCCATCGCCGTCGCGGGGGATCACGAGGGTCCGTTCAGGGAAACCGATTTCGATCTCGGTCAGGGATTCCCCACCCCGTACCACCGCACCAAGTTCGAGGCGGAGAAGCTGGTCCGGGAAGCCGAGGGCCTGCGGTGGCGCATCTACCGCCCCTCCGCGGTGGTCGGCAGTTCGGTCACCGGCGAGATGGACAAGATCGACGGCCCGTACTACCTCTTCCCCGCGATCGCGGGGCTCGCGAAACTCCCCGCGGCCCTGCCCGTGGCCGTCCCCCGGATCGGATCGACCAACGTCGTACCCGTCGACTACGTGGCCGCGGCCATCGTGGAGCTGATGTCGGCGCCGGGAAGGGACGGCCAGACGTTCCATCTCGTCAATCCGCGTCCACAGCCGGTCCGCGAGATCTATGCCGCGCTCGCCAAGGCCGCCGGCGCACCGCATCCCGCGGCCGGACTACCCGGCGGACTCGTCCGCCCCTTCCTCACTCCCACCCCCGACTCGGCCCTCGACACGGGCCGCAAGGTGGTGCTCGGCGCCCTCGGCATCCCGCCGGTGCTCGTCGAGAACATGACCCTGCCCACGGTGTTCGTGAACGACGACACCCGGGAGGCGCTGCGCGGCACAGGCATCGACGTCCCGCGGTTCGCGTCGTACGCCGACCGGCTGTGGTCGTATTGGCGCGAGAACCTCGACCCGGATCGGGCGCGCCGGCCCCATCCCGCCGGACCGCTCGTGGGCAGGCATGTGGTGATCACCGGGGCGTCGTCCGGGATCGGCCGGAGTTCCGCGATCGCGACGGCCCGCAAGGGCGCAAAGGTCATCCTCCTCGCCCGGCGCACCGAGGAACTCGACGCCGTGGTGGCCGAGATCCGCGCGACGGGCGGCGACGCCTACGGCTACCCCTGCGACATCACCGACGACGAGTCGGTCGAGCACACCGTCAAAGCTGTTCTCGCCGAACACCATCACGTCGACATGCTCGTCAACAACGCCGGCCGGTCGATCCGGCGAGGCCTCTACCACTCCACGGACCGGCTCCACGATTTCGAGCGGACCATGGCCGTCAACTACTTCGGCGCGGTCCGGCTCGTCCTCGCCTTCCTCCCGCAGATGCGTGAGCGGCGGTTCGGGCACATCGTCAACATCAGCAGCGCCGGGGTCCAGGGCGCAACGCCGCGGTTCGCCGCCTACATTGCCAGCAAGTCGGCCCTCGACGGCTTCACCGACGTCGCGGCGTCCGAAACTCTCTCGGACGGAATCACGTTCACCACCATCCACATGCCGCTGGTCGAGACGCCGATGATCGCGCCCACCGGCCGGTACAACGTCGGACCGATCACCTCCCCGGAGAAGGCGGCCGCGATGGTCGTCCGGGCGCTCATCGAACGTCCCAAACGCATCGACGTCCCGACCGGCACACTCGGGGAACTCGGCCACCTCTTCGCACCCGCCGTCAAGGATCGCGTGATGCACCAGATGTATCGCATGTTCCCCGATTCCCCGGCGGCGAAGGGGCAGAGCACGGACGACGCAGCACCGGCGAATCAGCACACGCCGGAACCCCGGCACCACACGTCGTCGGTGCTCGGCCGCGCCGCCCGGAAGGTCGGAAGGCTGGTGCCCGGCACCCATTGGTGACCGCCTCAGGGGGCGAGGGCGCGGACTCCGGTGGCGACGACGGGTCGCACCGGCTTCGGTGCCGCCCCGCAACTCGCCGGCCGGGGCGGCAGTTCCCGCTCCTCCAGCTCGACGACCCAGCGGCGCCCGTCGCGATGCGCGACAACCGAGTTCGCGTCCACCGCGAGCTCGTCCGCGGTCGCGTCCACGAGATCGCGGACGGCGAGTTCCGCCACCTGCCCCGGCGCGTCCCAGCAACTGCGGCCGCGCAACCCGGCCGGGTATACCTCGCCCCGGGCGGCGGCGCGGACCGCGTCGACACTCTCCTGCGTCGACAGCCGGCCATAGGTGTAGCCCGTCGGCAGCAGGATCAGCGACGGCGCGAAACGATGCCCACCCGTGTGCGAGCACTCCCACACCGCGTCGCCGAACTCCGCGGCAAGGCCGGCCGCGACCGGCCGTCCGAGGACGGCGCAGCACTGGTCCCGCTTCCCGTGCGCGCACACCAGGACGACCGGGTCCGTCACCGGTGTGCCCAGACCGGGCGCGGTTCCCGCGATCAGCCCGAGGTCCAGGTCGAGCAGGTCTTCCGGGAAGGCGATCTCGAGCCGCTCGCACCACGACCGCGCGGGATGCGACTGCGCCAGCAGCACCGTTCGCCGATCCGGATCCGCGGTGCTGCGGCCCGGTCGGCGGATGAACATGACCCGTACCCCTGCGGCGTCGGCGCGGGCGTCGAGCTCACGGGCCAGGTCCGGTCCGAGCGCGGTGCCGTCGAGTACGTCCCGGCCCCACGCACCGGGGAACTCCAGGCACACCCAGCCCGTGACGTGCGCAGCGGTGCCCGCGAGGGGTTCGTCGGTCGCGGACAGCGCGGAGCAGGTGGCGGTGATCGTGTCAGGCACGGTGCCATTGTGTCAGTCGCGAAAATCGGTCAGTCATGGAACTTCCTGCGCTCCGACAACTGCTGGACGAACTTCTCGATGCGGCGGGCACGCGTCTCCGGGCGGGTGGCGTCCTGCAGGCGGTAGTAGACGGCGTACCGGTTGTGGCTGTCGAGTGTCGCGTAGAAGGCCTCGGCCTCGGGGTTCTGCGCGAGGGCGTCCAGGAAGTCCTGCGGTATCTCCGCCGCCTTCTGTCCCGCGTACGCGCGGTCCCAGCGGCCGTCTGCCCTGGCCCGCTCCACCTCCGCCGCGCCCGCCGTCTCGAGGAGACCGGCCTCGGCGAGTTTCTCCGCGAACTCCCGGTTCCGCTTCGACCACGGACTTCGCGACGAGCGCGGGGTGAACCGCTGCACGAAGAAGTCGTCGTCGACGCGACGGACCTGGCTGTCGATCCAGCCGTAGCACAGCGCGACCTCGAGGGCCTGGTCGTAGTTGATCGACGAATGCGCCGACCCCTTCTTGGCCATCTTCAGCCAGATGCCGGGTGAGGAGTCGTGATGAGCGCCGAGCCATTCCCGGAACTCGGCCTGACCGGGGAAGTACTCGACGCTGAGCTCGGCAGCACACATGTGCCCGAATCTAGCGGGAGAACAGCTTTCCCGCCCAGACCCGGACGAATCCCTGGGAGAGATATCCGAGCGCCCCGAGCGCCAGCACCCATTTGGTGACGCTGACCGCACTGGTGGTCCGCACGGTCACGTCGGTGATGTGCTCGCGATGAGACAGCAGATACAGCCCGACGACGTTCTCGGCGTAATCGCCTGCCGCGGAGATCACCGGGGCCGCCGCCAGCACCCTCTGCGTTCTGGTCGAGAGTGGTGTCAGCTCCGCCAGTCGTCGCGCGCCCGTGCGCAACGCGACCGCGTAGATCACGGGATGGACGAAGTCCGGGTAGTAGTGGCTGCGGTAGCGCGCCGTGTCGGCGGCGGTCATACCGTCGAGGATCGCCGTGTAGGACCGGGCGGAGCGGGCCGTCTGGATGTCGGCGAGCCGGGGTGCCACCGGGCCGAGCAGCCGGACGATGTTCGCCTGCGAGATCACGAATGCTGCAGACCAGCCGATCAGTCTGCGGTCGAGTGCGGTGAGCGCCATGAGCCGATCCTGCCATCTGCCACCGCGACGCGTGCCTCAGCCCGCAGCCTCGGACATCGCCTTGGCATCCTCCTCGCCGAACTTCTCCTCGAGGGCCTCGGGTGAGTAATCCAGATCGATCTCCTCGACCGGGCGTCCCCGCGCAGACTCGATCGCACCCAGGCGGCGCTGCGCCCGGTCTGCGGCGTACGCGATGAACTCCTGGTCGTCAAGCCCGTACGGCTGGACCTCGAATTGCTTGTTGACCCAGTCGATCATGCCCAGTGCCATCGGCATCAGCTCCGCCATCCGCTCCTGGACGACGCCCCAGTTTCCGTCGTCGGCGGCGACGTGCCGGCGACAGGTGAACGTTCCCCACGCCATGTGGCGTCGTTCGTCGTCGCCGATCCTGCGGACGAGTTCCTGCATGCCCGGCAGGATCCCGCGCGTCGTGCACACCTTCTGCCAGGCGTAGTACCCGGTGAGCGCGAGACTGCCCTCGATGACGTGGTTGTAGGTGACGCTCGCCCGCACCTGATTGGCCGGGCTGGGATCGGTCTCGAGCACTTTCAACGATCCCGGCAACTCCTCGTAGAACAACTGCCGGTAGTACGGGTTCTCGGCGACGAAGGGGTGCAGGTCGCGTGTCAGGCCCACCGCGTCCATCCACAACCGGAACACCTGGGTGTGCTTGGCCTCCTCGAAACAGAACTGCGTCAGGTACATCTCGTCCCCGAAGCGCCCCTCGGCGGCCATCGCCTTCATGAACGGCTGGATGTCCTCGGTGACCGCTTCCTCACCGGCGATGAACTGTGCGACCAGATACGTGGAGTTGCGCTGCTGCTCCGAGTTCAGCCCCTCCCAGTCCTCCGCGTCCCGGCCGAAGTCGAGGTCCGTGGGGTTCCAGAACTTGGCGTTGCCCTTCGTGAACAGCCGCAACGGGAACGCATCCCAGTTGAGGCCCCCGGCGCGGAGCGAGCTGAACCCTTGCCTGCCGGGCGCGTAGGGGCGTCCGGGCGTGAGTGTCGACATCGTTGGCCTTCTTCCGGACGTGCGGAAGACGTCGTCGGACGCCCCGCAACTTCGGGGCGCTCGTCTGACAACCGGCTCGTTCCGAGCCCCCGCTTCGGTTCCCACGCTAGTCCTGTCGCAACCGTCGCGGTTTACATTTTCGGACTTTTTGTCAGCTCGCCTCGGGCTTCATCAGGAACGGCAGGACCGCCGCCGCGAAGTCGTCGTAACGATCGCGGTGAATGCTGTGCCCGCTGCGGAACACCACCACCCGGCAGTTCGGTATCCCCGCCACGGCGGACTCGAGTCTGCGCGGATCCACCATTCCACCCGGACCGCCCCGCAGGATCAGCGTGTCAGCCTCGATATCCGGCAATCTGTCCCACCACAACGGATCCGGGCGGCGGAACTGCTCGAGCGCCGAGCCCGTCATCGACCGATCGAAGGCGAACGCGGCCCGCGGATGCCGGATCAGGCTCGTCGTCGCGTGCCACAGTTCCGGCAGCGACGGCAGCCGATTCGCGAAGACCTGTTCCGGATCACCGGGACGCAACGGGACCGGGGCCTCCTCGATCACCAGCCGGCGAACCAGCCCGGGCCGGGCCTGGGCCGCGAGCGACGCGGCATGACCACCGAGCGAATGCCCGACGAGATCCACCCGCGTCAGCCCGAGGTTGTCGCACACCTCCACCACGTCGGCGCCGAACTCCTCGAACAGATACGACGCGGCGCGGGCACTGCGACCGTGTCCCCGCAGATCCAGGACGAGGACGCGTCGCCCGCGGGCGACGAGTGCGCGGGCGAATCGGTCCCAGGTGCCGCCGTCACCGCCCATCCCGTGCACCAGAACCACCGGCACGGGATGGATGTCCGACGGCCCCGGCACCGAGGACTCGTCACTGTCTCGGTAGGCGATCTCGATACCGGCGCGCGTCGGGGTAGTCCTGCTCGTCTCCACGAGAATCCAGACTAGCGACGGCCGCGGACTACCCGCCCGACCCGTACGGGCGGGTGATGATCTCCAGATAGTGACCCGACGGGTCGAGGAAGTAGACGCCCCGCCCGCCGTCGTTGGTGTTGATAGTGCCCGGCAACGTCTGCCGCGGATCCGCCCAGTGATCGAGACCCCACTCGACGATCAGACCGTAGATCCGGTCGAAGTCGTCCTCTCCGACGAGGAACGCATAGTGCTGCGGCTGGAATTCGATCGGCGGTTCCGCGAAGTCGAGAGACACCCCGTTATCGAGGGCGACCGCCAGGAAATGGCCGGCAGGCACGGCGTCCGGCAGTCCGAACAATGCGGTGAAGAACGTCGCCGACTCCTGCTTGTTCTTGGCAGCGACGATGGTGTGGTTGAAAGAAATGGTCACAGTCGACCCTTTCGGAGTATGCCACGAGCCGACGTGCGACTGTGGCCGGCCTCCATGCCTGACGCTGTCCGCCACCGGCACGCGACCCTATGCACAGCAAAGCATTTCGAACGGACGGTTCGCAAGGGAGGCCGGCTGGGCGGGTTACGCCGCCCGCCCCACCCGATAACGCAACGTGACGACCCCGGAGTCGTACCCCTTCGACTCCAGCAACGTCAGCGCATGCATCCCGGTGTCCTCGTCGAGGAGCCTGCGCCCGTGCCCCAGAAGGATCGGCACCACGTGCAACTGGATTTCGTCGACCCGTTCGGCGGCGAGCAGCGCCCGCGCCAGGGTGATGCTCCCCCAGACGATCATGTCGCCACCGGGCTCCTGCCGGAGTTGCTGCACCCGCTCGACGGCGTCGCCCGGCCACAGCCGCGCCGGCTCCCTATCGCCCCACGGCGCACTGTCCAGCGTCGAGGAGAACACGAGTTTCGGGATCGAGTTGACGGTCTCGGCCACGACCTCACCCTGCGCCTGTTCGGTGGGCCAGTAGTCCGAGAACATCTGATACGTCTTCCGCCCCAGCAGGGCGAGGTCCGTGTCGGCGAGCAGATGCAGGTTGTACCGGTCCACCTCACCGTAATCCGGCACCGCATCGAAGAAGTCCAGCTCGCCGGACCGCCCGGCGACGAACCCGTCGAGGCTCGTCAATTCCTGGACGACGACCCTGCGGTGCGGCGCGTCCCGCTCTGTGTCACTCATAGATTCCCTCCACCGACCAGCGGCCTGCCGTGCAGATCACCAGCAGCGCCCGCGACTCTTCCAGCAGCACCTGGGCCCGGGCCGCCGTCCGGGCGGCCGGAGGGTCCCACCACCGCTCGTCCACCGGCCACGGTCCGGCCCATCCACACACCGCCCACTCTCGGCTCCCCCACCGCAACCGCGCGGGAGGCGCGCTGAACACACCACGTTCCGTGACCGTCACAGCCATACCCCGCTCGTCCGACATCCACACCTCCGGATATGCGGTCAGCACCGCGGCAGGCGCCGGTTCCGGCAACGTGCCCGGCCACGGCTCCAACGGATCGTTGCGCGGAATCAACTCGTCGCCCAACGGCAGCAACGTGATGCGCTCCGCCGGGCCCCGCCCACCGCTGAGGACCCCCACCTGCACGGCTTCCCCGCCGAGCAGGCCCTGCACCCGCACCAGAGCCCGCCGGGCCCGCTCATCCTGGTCACCGACCCCACCCCACAGCCCCAGCTGCAGGGCGCCGGCCGCCACCACTTCCACCGGTTCGAGCCGCAGGACGGCGATACCGGCGGTGGGCCGCTTCTCGCTGCGCCCGGTCAGCCACCCGTCCAGCTGCCACCGCACCCGGTCCGCCGTCGCCTCCGGGGTCAACGGTTCCGCACACCTCCAGATCCGGGACAGTTGCTCACCGTTGCCGGTGCTCGCCGAGATCGACAGCCGGGTGCAGGCCACCGCGGCGTCCGACAGAGTGCGATGAAGTTTCTCCGCCAGCGCACGACCCGCGAAGGCTGCGGCGTCGACACGTTCGATGACGGGATCGCAGCGTTCCTCGACCTCCAGGTCGGGAGGCAGCGACCGCCCCGACGGGGGACGCTCCGGCTCACTCCGCGCGGCCCGATGCGCCAGCACCGCATCGGTTCCGAACCGCGAGGCCACATCGCCCGCCGACAGCGCGGCGAAACTGCCGATCGTGCGCAACCCGAGCCGGTGCAGCAGATCGACCAGCTCACCGCGGTGAGGTGCCGCGAGGCTCGGCTCGGCGGCCAGTTCTCGCATCGGGAGCGGTTCCAGGAAGGCGGCCCCCTCGCCGGGTGGCACGAGAGTTGCTCTGCGCGCGGCGATCACAGCCGTGGACAGCTGATCGGCGATACCGACCTGACACTCCACCCCCACCGCCGACACCTGGTCCACCAACCGCTCCGCGGCGGCTTCCTCCGAACCGAAGTACCGGGCGACGCCGCGAGCGGACAGCACCACCAGACCGGGCCGCAGCACCTCGACACCGGGCGCCACCGCGTCGACGGCCGAGGCGACCGGCTCGAACAGCCGCGCGTCGCGGTCGGGATCGGCTGCCACCACGTGCAACCGGGGGCACCGGGCCTGGGACTCGCGGCGGCGCAGGCCTCTGCGCACCCCGTCCGCGCGAGCCGGCGCCGAGCAGGCGATCACCCGATTGCCCGACGTCACCGCCACCGGATGAGTCGGCGGGAGGTCCGCGGCGGCTGCCGCCGCGACCGCAGGCCAGTCGGGGCACCACAACGCCAGCACCCGGCTCACAGACCCACCACCTCCACCGGCGCCGGGAAGGGGGCTGCCTCGAGGGACACCACCGGTTCCGGAGTACTCACCCATTCCACCCGGCCCTGCGCCGACCGCACGTCCAACCGGGTGGTGCGCGGCTGGAACGACCGCCCCCTGGCGCACACCGCCAGGCTGAGGGAACGCAACCGCCCGCATCCCCGGTCCTGAGATCCGTTGCCCAGTCCGGCGTAACCGCGCACCCGGGCTTCCAGCCGCATCTCCGCGCCGTCCCAGTGCCCGTCCGTGACGACCAGGGTCGACCCCTTGCTCCGGGCCCGGGCCACCACCGCACGCGCCCGGGACGGCGCCACCGACGCCCCTCCCAGTCCGAGCACCACCAGATCCATTCCGTCCAGCAGCACCGCCGCGATCTCCACCGGATCGGCACCCGGGTCGGGGATCAGGGCCAGCCGTTCCAGCTGCGCCCCCATCTCGACCGCTGCCAGCACCCCGAGCCGGGGATGCCCGATCACCGCGACGTGTCCGCCGCCCGCGGTCACGGACGCGACCAACCCCAGCAGGAGCGAGGTGGCACCCGACACCGACACCACCGAACCGCGCACCAGCCCACCCCGGGGAAGGAGTTCGGCCAGCGCAGCCGGAACCGGGAGTACCCCGGCGGCGTGGGAATCGGGTGCTGCGGAAGTGCCCGCCGCGGGGAACGCACTCTCCACCGGGGCGCGGCTCGCCACCGATTCACCGCGCGCGGGGACAGCGGCCATCCGTCGTCGGAGGTAGTCCAGACGCTCCTGCCGGGACAGCCCGGACAACTCGGGAGACCCCGGCACCGGAAACCCCGGCTCGCCGGCCACTTCAGCCAACTCGACACCCCTGACACTCGGCACCAACAGCGGTCGGCAACCACGGGGAAGACGCGGCTCGAACAGACGCTTTATTCGAACGTATTTTCGAACTCATTTCAAGTAAAGCCGGTCGGTGGAGGCCCGTCAAGTGGACCCCGAATGGCCAGGTCAGGACCGTCGCGCATCCCGTGTCCGCGCAATCCTCTAACCTGAACGCGTGATGGAGCAGGAGCAGAGCGAAAGGGGCATCGGACCCGAATACCTGGTGGCCGGAAGATACCGCCTGCGATCCAAACTGGGCGGCGGTGGAATGGGCGCGGTCTGGCTCGCACGGGACACCCTGCTGCACCGCGACGTCGCCATCAAACAGGTCACCACGACGGCCGGACTCGACCCCGACGAGGCCCGCCGTGTCCGCGAACGCACAATGCGGGAAGGTCGCAACGCCGCCAAACTCGCCCACAGCCATTCCATCGCGATGTACGACGTCGCACTCGAGGCGGGCGAGCCGTGGCTGGTCATGGAGTACCTGCCGTCCCGCAGCCTCGCCCAGGCGATGAACATCGCCGACACCCTACCCCCGCTCGAGGTCGCCCAGATCGGCGCGCAGGTGGCCGACGCACTCACCGCCGCGCACGCCGCCGGGATCGTGCACCGGGACATCAAGCCGGGCAACATCCTCGTCGCCGACCGCGGCCGGGAACTCGGCACCGTCAAGATCAGCGACTTCGGTATCGCCCGCGCCAAGGGCGACTCCGCCGACACCACGAACGGAGTCATCACCGGCACCCCCGCGTACTTCTCCCCCGAGGTCGCCCGCGGCCAGGACCCCACCGAGGCAAGCGACGTCTTCTCGCTCGGTTCCACGCTGTACACCGTCGTCGAGGGCCAGCCGCCGTTCGGGATCGACTCCGATTCCATCGCACTCCTGCACCGGGTCGCGAAGGCCGAGATCTACCGTCCCAGTAAGGCCGGACCGCTCACCGACACGCTGCTGCACCTGCTCGAACCCGACCCGGCACGTCGTCCGACGATGGCCGAGGCCCGCGACGCCCTGGCCCGGGTGGCAATGGCCGGGGACGGGAACGTCGCGCACCTCGTCGGCTCGCCCGTCTATTCCGCAGACGGCACCATCCCGGCGTGGGCACAACGCTCGACGCCGTTGCCCGACTCACGCCGGCGCAGCAAACTCGTGAGTTCCACCCAGGCCGGTCTGCCCGCCGTGCATCAGAGCACCCCGCTCAAGAACGTGCCGCGTCCGCTCGGCCGGTTGCAGTGGCCGCCGCGCCCGACGAAACCCGCTCCCGGTTCGCCGGCCCCCACTGTCCGCGACCAGGTGGTGGCGTGGGCGCCGATCGCCATGGGTGTCATGGTCGCGATCCTGATCCTGGCCGTGCTCGTGGCCGTGATCGTCCTCCTCGCGCAGCCCTGACACCCCGGGAGGTCAGTCGATCCGCCGGCGGTGCGCCCACCTCGTGAGCGCATTCCGGTTGGACTGCTGCGTCTTCCGCAGCACATTCGACGCATGCGTTTCGACCGTCTTCACCGAGATCACCAGTTCCTCGGCGATCTCCCGGTACGTGTAACCCCGCGCGAGCAGCCGCAGCACTTCCAGCTCCCGCGGCGTCAGCGAATCCAGCTCCGGATCCAGCTGCGGCTCAGGAGCATTGGACCGTCCGGTGAAGGAGTCCAGCACGAAACCCGCGAGCCTCGGACTGAACACGGCGTCACCGCCGGCGACCCGGCGCACACCGTCGGCCAGTTCCGCACCCGAGATCGTCTTGGTGACGTACCCGCGTGCCCCCGCACGGATCACGGCGATCACATCCTCGGCGGCGTCGGACACACTCAGTGCCAGGCACACCGGACCCGACTCGATGCCCCGCAGCACGGCGACACCGCCGCCGTCGGGCATGTGGACGTCGAGCAGCACGACGTGCGGTGAGGTGGCGTTGATCCCGGACACCGCCTCCGCGACACCGCCCGCCTCGCCCACCACCTCCATGTCCGCTTCCCTGCCGAGCTCGGCGCGGACACCGGAACGGAAAACGGCATGATCATCGACGAGAAAGACACGGTACGGGGGTGTTTCAGGCAAAGTCACTGCTGCTGTTCCTTGCGTGGGCGGTAGTGTCACCCACTCTAGAGCCTGTCGAATGATTCACTGTGTCGCCGCACCACCGCCGGCATCCCGTCTTCCCCGTCGGTTGCGGTATCCGATTGGAGGGCCGCACCGGCACTTCGGAACCAGGCCTTCACCAGATATCCGAAGCTCGGCCACGTTCCGTCCTCCGGCCGCACGACGCAGAGACCCGTCATCCACTTGCCGAACGTCGCATGGAATCGCGCCTGAATCGCGGTCCTGTGGACGAACGAGAACACGAGCCACGCCGGTATCACCGCGAACCCCGCCGTCCCCTCCGCCCCAGTCGGCGCCACCGACTGTCCGGCCGTCTGCACGACGTAGACGATGATACCGACCACGGCCCGACGAGCGCGTGCAACACGAGGTCCAGCGCTAGGGCGACACCACGCCGTAGGTGACCGGCGGGCCCGACCCGCTGCAGGCTGTCGACCCCGTTCACGGCAGACGCCCGTCGATCTCGTCGCGGGCCCGCCGGATGTCGTAATCGAGTCCGGTCCGGTCGAGCACCTCGTCGACGACGGCGTCGCTGAACCTCAGTTTGCCGTTTCGTCCGCGTCGGGCCAGTCCGTCCCGACCACCTTCTCCGCCAGCCACCGGACACTGCCCGGAACCTCGATGCCCATCAGAACAGCCCGGCGAAACTGTCAACTGTTGCCGATATATCTAACACTAATTAATAGGTTCTGCCACTGTCTGCCGGTGCGAATTGGTGCTGCGGAATACTTGGGCATGTCGGTGGTTGGGCTGTGCAAGGCGGCATGGGAGGGCCGGTTGCCTTCTCGGCGCGGCGGTTCGGGTCACCACATCTTTGACCGCGCGGACCTCGGCTCCTATCTAGGCAGGCCCGCATCGGAGTGTGTGGGAGCAACGCCAGCGAGGGTCGAGTCGTTGCATTGCCGGGTGTCGGGCTCGACAGGGCAAGAGGCGTCGCTGACCAATCCGAAAAGATATTGCGGGAGAGCGCTACTGGTGAGGTGTGTCGGGTCCGCAAGGATCGCGGTTCAGGCCTGAGGGAGCGGCGGGCGGGACGCGGCCGGATGCTTGACGACGCGGCCAACGGCCGGTTCACGATGGTGCAGGTGGTGCGCGAGATCGATTGGCCCGGTTCACCGGTGGCGTGGATCGAGCGGTACGTGTCGGAGGTCGGCGTTACAGTCGAGGCCCTGCGCGACAAGGGCGGCCCATCGCTGACGGAGGAGTTGATCGATGACGTCATGGAACGGCTGGCATCGGTGTCCGGCCGGTTCTATCGGTCGAAACAGAATCAACACCGGATTCGGAGCGACGCCGCCGCACGGCTGGGAAAGGGATAACTGGTGAGCATCTCGGGCGATCGCGGGTCTTCTCGGAACGCGAATGTGCTCGGCGATCGTGAATTGTGCCCGGCATGACCGGGCCGGGATCGACCGCGCCGCGGCAGTTCGCGTTCACCACCCGCGCCCATGTGGCGGTCGACGACGCGACCGGCGAGCCGATCGGCCTCGACGACGTCGATGCTCGGGTGGGGTGGCTCCTCGACCTGATCACCGCAGCCGGCGACGAGTTGGTGTCGCGACTGTGGCAACCGGCGACGTTCGATGTCCTCGCGGCCGGTCGTGACCGCCAGGACCGCAGACTGCCCGCGCAGGGGCATGTCGCCGCGGCGCGTCTCGGCTGGAACCCGGCCTACCCGGACCGGCTCTACGTGCCGTCGCGGGTGACCCGGGTGGTGACCGCACAGGTGATGACCACCCTGCGGACCCTGGCATACCGGGACGCCGCGATCGCGGCGCTGTCGGCCCGGTTCGACCCGGCCACGGGAGCTGTGGCGCCGCCGACCGAACCGGGCGACTCTGTGCCGCCTGGCTTCGCTCGGGGCGTGCAACGTCAGCTCGTCGCACGCGCCCGCCGCGACGGCGGGGCACCGGCCGTCCGGTTGCGGATCACCGAGGTGCAGGGACCGCCGCGGATGGCGGCGATGGCCCAGCTGTCGGCCGCCGATCGGCAGCTCGCACAGATCACCGTGACAGAGCGTGAGCTGGTGTTGACGGTGAAGCTGCCCACCTGCCCGGCCCCGGCGGGGCGGGCGCAGTGGCGGCGGGTGCGGCTGACCGCGGCCATCCCCGCGCACCTGCACGGCAGGGCTGTCACCGACTGGCATCTGCCGACCCTGGTCCTCGATCGCCGGGGTCTGCTGTGGCGGTGTGCGGCGACCGAACTCGTCCCTGCAAATGACCTGGACTCGGCCACCGTGGCGGTGGGGGTGGATTGGTCTCCGTCGACGCTCGGTGCCGCCGCCATCGCCGGCGACAGCGCGGACGGGCTTGCCTCGGACTACCGGGGCTGGACCTACGACGATCGCGGCCTCGGGATCAAACTGGCGCGCCTGCAGGCCGAAGGGCAGCTGCTGCACCGCAAGGCTGCCCGGTTGACGCGACTGGCCGCCGCCGCCCCGCCCGAGGTTCGCGCCCAGCTGGAGGAGAAGATCGCCGTCCTCGACGCCCACCGCACCGCGGTGGGTATCAAGCGGGGGAAGATCAACCGGGAACTGGCGTTCCACTTCGGCCGGCAGGTCACCGACTACGCCAACGCAGCCCAGGCGCAGGTGATCGCGGTGGAGGATCTCACCACCCTCGAGACCCGCGGACACGGGCGGGTCAACAACAATCGGGCCGCGCAGTCCGCCCGCCGCCAAGCGGTCGCCGCCCTCGCCCATACCGCCGCAGAGGTCGGCATCACGTGGTCTCGGTGCCGGCCCGGGGATCGTCCGCACAATGTCCGGGCTGCGACGAACCGCTGGCCCGCCCCGGCGGCTACCACAACGCGTGGTGTCCCCGCTGCGAGGTCGGCGGCAACCGGGACCACATCGCCGGGGTGAACCTGGCCAAACGCGTACTGCTCGGCAGAAACAACGTCACCCGGCGGCGTGGGCAGTTGCCCGCGGTCCGGGTCGCCGAACACGCGCCGGTGCGCCGGTGTCGCGACAAACACGGTCCCACCCCCAGCAGGCCGCGGCATCGCCGGGTCCGCCACAGCCTGCCCACCGCGACACCGCGGTTGGGGGTGACTCCGAAACAGCATGCTCCTGCACCACAAGCGTCGGTGTGGGACACGGTCAAACCCACACCACCGCACGGTGATGCGAGTAGCCGTGACACACGTACATCTCCACCGCCCGCCACATCAGTGGCAAATAGTATGAGATCTACGTAGACGCTGGATGCGGTGCCGCGGTCGGTGTCGTCGAACGAGTCGGCGGTGCTCCTGAGCCTGGATCCGAGAGCGGCCAGCGCCCCGACGGCGAACCCCAGCGACTGCTCGGCCGCATCCGGTGCGAGGCGCACGTCCACCACGCCGCCCACCGAGTTCACCACCACCTGCACCAGTCCGTCCGCCGACGCCCCACTCACCCGCAGCTGCGCCACCTGCTGCTGAGCGGCGTGCAGATCCTGCGTCTGCCGGTCGAGCGTGGCCAGCATCGAATCGATCTGATTCTGCAACTCGTGCTCGCGCACGCGCAGACCCTCACGGTCGAACATGAAATCCCCCCTTGACATCTCGCGTCCCACCCCGCCGCAGCACGGTGCGACCACACGACCCCCACAGTCGTGTCGCCGGCGAACATTACCCCTTCATTGGGACTGCATGCGAGCAGGCACCGCGCACCAGTGCGCCGACGCGGCGAAAGTGGTGCTCACGCACCCCGACTGAACGGCACGTCCTCGACGCCGGCACCGTCCGAGTCCTCGGCAGCGCCCGCTGCCGCCCACGTCCGGCCGTTCCGCGGCATGTGGATTCGCACCTCGGTGCCTTTGCCGGGTGCGGACCGCACGTCGACGTGCCCGCCTCGCCGCTCGATCCGTCCACGGATCGACTTCGCCAGGCCCTGACGGTCCGGGGACACCTCGTCGACGTCGAATCCGACGCCGCGGTCCCGGACGAACACGCTGACCTGTTCGCGCTCGGCTTCGGCGAACAGATTGATGTCCGTCTCACCGGAGTGTTTGGCCGCGTTGACCAGTGCCTCACGGGTCGCGCCGAGTACCGCCGTGAAACTCTCCTTCGACAGTCCCTCGCCCGTGCCCTCGACATCGAGTGCCACGTCGCCCACCGTCACCGGCCGCACCGTGACGCCGTGGTGGTCCTCCACCTCGCCGGCGATGATGCGCAACGCCTCCGCGAGACTCGAATGGTCGGTGTCTCCCCCACCGAACAACCACTTCCGCAGTTCCCGTTCCTGTCCCCGGGCCAGCCGCGCGACCTCCTGCGGATGGTCGGCCTGTTTCTGGATCAGCGCCAAGGTCTGCAGGACGGAGTCGTGCAGGTGTGACGCGATTTCCTCACGCTCGTCGTTGCGGATCCTGGCGGCACGCTCCGCGCCCAGCGCGCGCCACAGCCGCAACCACAGGGGAACGGTCAACAGCCCGGCGCCGACGAGAGTGACCACCACGGCCAGCAGCGACGAGCGCAGCGCAGCGAAGTCGACCTGCGCGAGGATCACCACGCCGAGACCCGACACGATCAACGTCACGCCGCCGAGCACCCGAGCCCACGTCAGAACTGTGGGACGCTGCGGCAGCCCGATGACTGTGCGCGGCCCCTCAGAATCGAATTCACGCCACACCAGGGCCGCGCCGACCGCCACCACGATGATCGGTGCGATCACCGAACCGACCCGCCCACTGAACAACCACGACAACGCGGACGCGCCGGCCAGGCCGATCGCGATCAGTCCGTACGCTCTCCGCCGCTCGGAGGCACTGGGCTTCTCGGTGTCGGAACCTGCGGCCGTGAAGATCCACAACAGTCCGTAGCCGACGATGCCCGCGCCGGCGAGCGCGGCGAGACAGGCGAACGCGACCCGCACCTTCATCACGTCGACACCCAGCTGATCGGCGATACCACCCGCGACGCCGCCGACGATGCGCCCACCGGTCCGGCGTTCGAGCCGCGGCATGGGGATGCCGCCGGGCGGGGCCGGTGCGGTCACGGCGCCCGCATACTGGGCACCGCCCGCGGACGTGTTCGACACAGGTTGCACATCTTCGATACTGGCACGATCCCCGGGCCGCGGCATCAGGGTCCAACCCTGACTTCGGCACGCGTTCCGGCCCACCCCGACCGGAAAGATCAGGGTAGTTCCCGATGTACGCGCGCCGCGCCGACCGGAACGATGGTCGTATGAGCAATGGGAGCTTCCAAGAGCAGATACAGGATCTGTGGCGGACCCGGCCGGTGCGGTTGCCGGGCCGCGGTCACGTCGCCGGTGTCTGTGCGGGAATCGGCTACCGCTACGGCGTCGATCCCGTACTGATACGAGTCGCCTTCGTCGTGTCCACCATTTTCGGTGGCGCCGGTGTGCTGCTCTACCTGGCGTGCTGGCTCGCCCTCACGAAGTCGGGTGACCCGGCCTCCCCCGCGGAGTCGCTGGTAGGACGCGGTCACAGCTCCGACTCGGGCACCAAGACCATCGTCCTTCTCGTCGCACTGGCCATCGCGCTGAGCACCGTCGGCCCCTTCGGCGTCGGCCTCGGCGGCTCCGGGCTGATCAGCATGGCGCTGATGCTCGGCGGGCTGTGGCTGCTGTACCAGCGGCAGCCGATACCTCCGCCGTTGCCCGCCGGGGCCGTTGCCCCGGGTGTCGGGACCGGCTATCCCGGGACGAGTTTCTCGCCAGGTCAGTTCGGCGCCAACCCGTTCGGCCCGGGCACGTACGGTCCGGGTGCGTACGGTCCGTACACGAAGCTTCCCGACTCCTACACGCCGAGCACGCCTCCCACCTCGGACGAGCAGCAGACCGACGCGCCGACCGAGGCACTGAAGCCCGAAAGTGCTGCCGCCCAGACCGATCCGGTGTCGTTCGAGAAGTCCCCGACCTCCGGACCGCAGGTCGACGCACCCTCGGCCCCGTTCGCGCCGCTCGAACCGCGACCGCCGGCGTGGGACCCGCTCGGGGTCGCCCCGTTCGCGTGGGACCTGCCCGAACCGGCCAGGACCACCACTCCCGCAGTACAACCGGAGCGCACCCACTCCCGCCTGACCACCATGGTGATCGGGTTGGCCATCCTCGCGGCCGCGGCGGCGACGGCGTTGTCGGTCGCCACCGGATCCGACTGGTTGAACCCCGGTCGCATCGGCGCCGTCGCGCTCGCCGTCATCGGAGTGGGGCTGCTGATCGGCGGATTCCTGCGCAAGGGCTACGGACTTCTCGTTGTCGCCGGCCCGCTGATCGGTTTCGTGATCCTCGCCTCGATCATCGGGTCCCTCGACTTGAACAGCGAGAACATGGGCGATCGGACCTGGAACCCGGCGACAGCGGCCGCCATCGAGCCCGCCTACTCCGGCGGATTCGGCAGCTTCACGCTCGACCTCCGGAACGTCACTCTCACCGAGGACAAGACGGTCGACGTCAGCGGGCAGTTCGGTGAGGTCGTGGTGCTCCTGCCGCCAGGCATGAACGTCGAGAACCATTGCACCGCCCAGTTCGGCGACGCGCAGTGCCTCCGGGACGGTCTCGACGGCGGCGTCGACGGTACGGACGGTCCCATCCTGACCCTCAATGCCGATGTTCGATTCGGAAGTATGGAGGTGCGCCGTGGATGACATCGACGACACTCAGGACAGCGAGCAGACCCGGACGCGGAAACGCCCGTCGCCGCTACTGCTCCTCGCAGGATTGGCAGCACTCCTGGTGAGCGGCTGGGCGCTCGCGGGGCCGTTCTCACTGGAACCGCTCGCGAACGTCGAGTTCCGCTGGCTGTTCGTGCTGGTCGCGGTGCTGGTCGGCGTCGTGCTCGTGTTCGCACCGAACCGGCGTAAATAGGGGCTCGAGCGCAAGTGCGCGGTGAGCGAGTCCGAGGACTCGCTCACGCGCACAGTGCGTCACTCCCACTCGATGGTGCCCGGCGGCTTGCTCGTGATGTCCAGCACGACACGGTTGACGTCGTGCACCTCGTTGGTGATCCGGGTGGAGATCCGCTCGAGAACGTCGTAGGGCAGTCGCGTCCAGTCCGCGGTCATCGCGTCCTCGCTGGACACCGGGCGGAGCACGATCGGGTGACCGTAGGTGCGTCCGTCCCCCTGCACGCCGACGCTGCGGACGTCGGCGAGCAGCACCACCGGGCACTGCCAGATCTGACCGTCGAGCCCGGCGGCCGTCAGCTCTTCGCGCGCAATGGAATCCGCGTGACGCAGGATCTCGAGCCGGTCCTGGGTGACCTCGCCGATGATGCGGATGCCGAGCCCGGGCCCGGGGAACGGCTGGCGTCCCACGATTTCCTCGGGCAGACCCAGCTCGCGTCCCACCGCCCGGACCTCGTCCTTGAACAGCAGGCGGAGCGGTTCCACGAGCGTGAACTGCAGGTCTTCCGGCAGTCCGCCGACGTTGTGGTGGCTCTTGATGTTGGCCGTGCCGGTACCGCCGCCGGATTCCACCACGTCCGGGTACAGCGTGCCCTGCACGAGGAACTCGACCGTGTCGCCGTGCGCGGCGTTCTCGCCCAGCACGTCACTGACCGCGCCCTCGAAGCTGCGGATGAACTCGCGGCCGATGATCTTGCGCTTGGTCTCCGGGTCGGACACCCCGGCCAACTCACCGATGAAGGTGTCGGCGGCGTCGACCGTGATCAGCTTGGCGCCGGTGGCGGCAACGAAATCCTGTTCGACCTGGGCACGTTCGCCCGCACGCATCAGACCGTGGTCGACGAACACACACGTCAGGTTGTCGCCGATGGCGCGCTGCACGAGCGCCGCCGCGACAGCGGAGTCGACACCGCCCGAGAGTCCGCAGATCGCCTTGCCGTCGCCGACCTGCTCGCGGACCTGCTCGATGAGGGCGTCGGCGATGTTCGCGGCCGTCCACGCGGGAGGAATGCCGGCGATCTCGTGGAGGAACCGGCTGAGCACCTGCTGGCCGTGCGGCGAGTGCAGCACCTCCGGGTGATACTGCACACCGGCCAGCTTGCGGGCCCGGTCCTCGAACGCGGCGACGGGTGCGCCCTCGCTCGTGGCCGTCACCTCGAAGCCCGCCGGGGCCTCGGTGACCGCGTCGCCGTGACTCATCCACACCGGCTGGCTGGACGGCAGCCCCTCGTGCAGCAGACCGCCCTGCACTTTCAGGTCGGTGCGGCCGTACTCACGGGTGCCGGTGTGTGCCACCGTCCCGCCGAGTGCGCCGGCCATGGCCTGGAATCCGTAGCAGATGCCGAACACCGGAATGTCCAGATCGAACAGTGCCGGATCGAGCTGGGGCGCCCCGTCGGCGTAGACGCTCGACGGCCCGCCCGACAGCACCACGGCGAGGGGATTCTTGGCCGCGATCTCCTGGACGGTCGCGGTGTGCGGAACCACCTCGGAATAGACCTTGGCCTCGCGCACCCGCCGGGCGATCAGCTGCGCGTACTGCGCGCCGAAGTCGACGACGAGGACCGGTCTCTGTTGCTCGATATCTGCCACCCGGTCAGTCTAATCGCCGCAGCTCTGTGGTCTGCGCGACCCCATGACCTGGCCATCTCCGGCCCTATGCAACGCCGTGCTTCTGCGGGTCGGGCACCACGGAGCTGTTACGGATCTCGACGATCGGCAGCACCAGCGCGGCGGGCGCTCCTTCCGGGACGACCGGTGTAATCGGCGCGACCGGGTTCAGGCGCCGGTATCCCTCCCCCTGCGCCGGACGCAGGTCCTTCTCGCCCTTGTTCGGCCACAGCGAGGCCGCACGCTCGGCCTGCGCCGAGATCGTCAGCGACGGGTTGACGCCCAGGTTCGCGGAGACGGCCGAACCGTCGACCACGCTCAGCGTCGGGTAACCCCACACGCGGTGGTACGGGTCGATGACGCCCTGCGACGGTTCCGACGCGATCGTGCAGCCGCCGAGGAAGTGCGCGGTGAGCGGGATGTTGAACACGTCTCCCCAGGTGCCGCCGGCGCGACCGTCGATCTTCTCCGCGATCCGGCGGGTCGCCTCGTTGCCTGCCGGGATCCAGCTCGGGTTCGGCTGGCCGTGGCCCTGCTTGCTGGTGACCTTGCGCCGACCGAACAGGCCCTTCTTCGTATATGTGGTGATGGAGTTGTCGAGGTTCTGCATCACCAGCGCGATGATGGTGCGCTCGCTCCACTTGTACGGGGTGAGGACCTTCAGAGCCGTCGGATCCTTCGCCAGTTCCTTCAGGAACGTCATCCACCGCCGGCCGCCGCCGTCGGTCAGCAGCGTCTGTAGCAGCGCCATCGAGTTCGATCCCTTGCCGTACCGCACCGGCTCGACGTGGGTGTCTGACGTCGGGTGGAACGACGACGTGATGGCGACGCCTTTCGTGAGCTCGAGAGCGGGGTCCACCTTGTTCTTGGCGGCGCCGAGGATCGACTCCGAATTGGTGCGGGTGAGTACACCCAGGCGGTCGGAGATCTTGGGCAGCGCGCCCGTCTCCTTCTGGTCGAACAGCAGATGCTGGGTGCCCCACGTTCCCGCGGCCAGGACAACGTTCGCGGCCGTGTACGTCTTGCGATTCCGGTTCTTCCGCGGCCCGCTGCGCCGGGTGAAGACGTCCCAGGTGCCGTCGGATGCCTCGCGCAGACCGGTGACCGTCGTCATCGGGATGATCTCGGCGCCGGCCTTCTCCGCGAGACCCAGGTAATTCTTGAGCAGGGTGTTCTTGGCGCCGTGCCGGCACCCGGTCATGCATTCGCCGCATTCGATGCATCCGGTGCGGTCGGGGCCGACGCCGCCGAAGTACGGGTCGGGCACGGTCTTGCCCGCTTCACCGAAGAAGACACCGACCGGGGTCTGGATGAACGTGTCGCCCACGCCCATGTCCTCCGCGACCGACTTGATGATCTCGTCGGCGGGCGTCATGTGCGGGTTCTGGACGACGCCCAGCATCTTGCGGGCCTGCTCGTAGTACGGCGTGAGCTCGTCGTGCCAGTCGGTGATGTCCGACCACTGCTTGTCCTGGAAGAAGGACGCGGGCGGCTTGTAGAGCGTGTTCGCGTAGTTGAGCGAACCGCCACCGACGCCGGCGCCGGCGAGGATGAGGCAGTCGCGCAGCAGGTGGACGCGCTGGATGCCGAAGAAACCGAGCGCGGGCGCCCACAGGAACTTCTTGAGATCCCAGCTGGTCTTCGCGAAGTCCGCGTCGGCGTAGCGACGGCCGGCCTCGAGGATGCCGACCTTGTAGCCCTTCTCGACCAATCGGAGTGCGGTGACACTGCCACCGAATCCGGAACCGACGATGAGGACGTCGTACTCCGTTGCGCGCTGCTTGCTCATCACTCGACCTCCAACGAAACCTGAGTTATTACTCGCCAGTATGCACCCCTCAGCTGTGACAGCTGCCACAAGGGTCACCTAACTGTAACGATAGGTATCAGGAACGGTCGAGATACCCGCAAAGGCTCGTCGCCCAATGCCTCACCAGTGCAGTTGAACTGCACCGATGTGACATTGGGCGACGAGAGAAGCGGTGGCGAACAGTCGCCTCAGGCGCGGACCGTCAGGCCCACCTTCTGGAATTCCTTCAGATCCGAGTACCCCGACTTCGCCATAGAACGGCGCAGCCCGCCGACGAAGTTCAGCGAACCGAACGGGTCGTCGGACGGACCCGTGAGGACCCGGTCGAGCGACGGCCGGTCACCGAACGAGACCGGCAGCATCGTGCCGCGCGGGACCGAGGGGTGCGCCGCGGCCGACGGCCAGTACCAGCCGCCGCCGGGAGCCTCCGCGGCAACGGCCAGCGGTGCGCCCAGGACTGCGGCGTCCGCGCCACAGGCGATCGCCTTGGCGAGGTCGCCCGAAGACGTGATGTTGCCGTCCGCGATGACGTGGACGTAGCGTCCGCCCGTCTCGTCGAGGTAGTCGCGGCGGGCAGCAGCGGCGTCGGCGATGGCCGTGGCCATCGGAAGACCGATGCCCAGCACCTCACCGGTAGTCGTGGCACCCTCGGTGGAGCCGTATCCGACGATCACACCGGCCGCGCCGGTCCGCATCAGGTGCAGTGCGGTGCGGTGATCGCTCACCCCACCGGCCACGACGGGGACGTCGAGCTCGGAGATGAACGTCTTGAGGTTCAGCGGCTCGCTGTCGCCGTGGGCGACGTGCTCGGCGGAGATGATCGTGCCGTGCACGACCAGCAGGTCGATGCCGGCCTCGAGCAACTGCGGGGTGAGCGCCCGGGCGTTCTGCGGGCTGACCCGCACGGCGGTCGTGACCCCTGCATCGCGGACCTGGGCCACGGCAGCGGCCAGAAGTCCCGGCTGCAACGGCGCCGCGTGCAGTTCCTGCAGCTTCTTGATCGGCGCCTCGACGTCGACGTCCGACTCGGCCAGTGCGACGAGTTCGGCGAGCTTCGCCTCGACGTCCGCGTGCCGGCCCCACAGACCCTCACCGTTGATGACCCCGAGGCCACCACGCTTGCCGAGTTCGATCGCGAACGACGGCGACACCAGCGCGTCGGTCGGATGCGCCAGCACAGGAATGTCGAACCGGTATGCGTCGAGCTGCCAGGACGTCGACACCTCCTTGGAGGAGCGGGTCCGGCGGGAGGGGACGATGTCGATGTCGTCCAGCTCATAGGTTCGTCGGGCTGTTCGGCCCATGCCGATCTCAACGAGGTCGCGCACGCGCGCCCCTTTCTCGTGAATCGTGACTGGTTGCTAGCGAGCGGTGTAGTTGGGAGCTTCGACCGTCATCGTGATGTCGTGCGGGTGGCTCTCCTTCAGACCCGCAGCGGTGATCTGCACGAACTGCGCGTTCTGCAGCTCCTCGATCGACGACGCTCCCGTGTAGCCCATGGCGGCCCGCAGACCGCCCGTGAGCTGATGCGTGACCTGGGACAGCGGACCGCGGAACGCGACCCGGCCCTCGATGCCCTCCGGAACCAGCTTGTCCTCGGACAGCACGTCGTCCTGGAAGTAGCGGTCCTTGGAATACGACTTCGCGGCGCCACGGCTCTGCATCGCGCCGAGGGAACCCATGCCGCGATAGCTCTTGTACTGCTTGCCGTTCACCAGGATCAGCTCACCCGGCGACTCCGCAGTGCCTGCGAGCAGCGAGCCGAGCATGGCCGTCGACGCGCCTGCCGCCAGGGCCTTCGCGATGTCGCCGGAGAACTGCAGTCCACCGTCGGCGATCACCGGCACACCGTGCGGCTTGGCCGCGGCGACCGCTTCGAGGATCGCGGTGATCTGCGGGGCGCCGACACCGGCGATGACGCGGGTGGTGCAGATGGAGCCGGGACCGACACCGACCTTGACCGCGTCCACTCCGGCCTCGATGAGAGCGGCCGCACCGCTTCGGGTCGCGACGTTGCCGCCGATGATCTGCACGCGCTCGTCGACCTCGGCCTTGAGCTTCGAGATCATGTCCAGCACGCCTGCCGAATGACCGTGGGCGCTGTCGACGACGAGCACGTCCACTCCGGCGTCGGTGAGAGCCATTGCGCGGCTCCACGCCTCGTCGCCCACACCCACGGCGGCACCGACGAGAAGCCGGCCGTCGCGGTCCTTGGTGGCGTCCGGGTGCTGCTCGGTCTTCACGAAGTCCTTGACCGTGATGAGGCCGGTGAGCTTGCCCTGACCGTCCACGATCGGCAGCTTCTCGATCTTGTGGCGGCGAAGCAGGCCCAGCGCCACCTCCGCGGTGACACCCTCCTGCGCCGTGATCAGCGGGGCCTTCGTCATGACCTCGGACACGGCGCGGTTCTGATCGACCTCGAAGCGCATGTCGCGGTTGGTGATGATGCCGACGAGCTGCCCGGCCTCGTCGGTGACCGGAAGTCCGGAGATCCGGAAGCGGGCGCACTTGGCGTCGACCTCGGCGAGAGTGTCCGACGGCTTGCAGGTGACCGGGTCGGTGACCATTCCCGCCTCGGACCGCTTGACCGTCTCCACCTGCCCGGCCTGAGCCTCGACCGACAGGTTGCGGTGCAGGACGCCCATCCCACCGGCACGGGCCATCGCAATGGCCATCCGCGCCTCGGTGACGGTGTCCATCGCGGAGCTGACGAGCGGCACTCGCAGCCGGATGTCCCTGGTCAGCTGGCTGGACGTGTCGACCTGGCCGGGGATGACATTCGACGCCGCCGGCAAGAGCAGGACGTCGTCGTACGTGAGACCCAGCATCGCGACCTTGTTGGGGTCGTCACCGCCGGTGTGTACATGCCCTGCTGAACTTGTCATGCGGTTCGGGCCCTCCATGGAACATAGGTGCGGCGCCGGTGGCGCCGTCTGCGGACATTCAGATCTTCGATCCGATGGAAACATTCGGGAACACGGATACAAGAAAAAGGCCGGAGCGACGATCGATATTCCCAGCTCCACAAACCATGATATCGGCTCGACGCGATCACCACGGAGCCCACCCACGCTGGGCCTACGCCGAACGGCTGGCGCAGACCGGGCTGACCTGCGTACCGTGGTGCTGTGCGCGATCAACTGCCTCCAGGTCTGCCCCCGGACCCCTTCGCCGGCGACCCCGCCGACCCGTCCGCAGCTCTCGATGCGATCGAACCGGGCCAACCACTCGACCCCCACGAGCGTCTCGCCGTGGAGGAAGATCTGGCCGACCTCGCCGTGTACGAGGCGCTGCTGGCACATCGCGGGATCCGCGGTCTCGTCGTCTGCTGCGAAGACTGCCAGCAAGATCACTACCACGATTGGGACATGCTCCGGGCCAACCTCCTCCAGCTCCTGGTCGACGGCACCGTGCGCCCGCACGAGCCCGCCTACGACCCGACACCCGAGGCGTACGTCACATGGGACTACTGCCGCGGCTACGCGGACGCCTCGATGAACGACGCTCTGCACGGCGACGGTTTCGACGCCTGATCCGGCACAACCCGATACAGACCACTGTGGCCCGACACGCGAAGTGTCGGGCCACAGTGGTCTGTGCGGGAGGGCCGCCGAACCGCTAGCTGGTGGGCGGCAGCACCGGGACCGGGGTCGTGGTGGTGGGTAGCGGCACCGTCGAAGGCACCTGCGGCGGCTGCTGCTGGGTCGACGGTTGAGTGGCCGGAGTGTCCGACGGCAGCGTCGGAACCATCATGATCGTGGGATCCGGGTTCGTGGACGGCAACGTCTCCGGCGGAAGCGGAAGCGCCGGCAGCGTAGGCAGCTGCGGCAGCGGAATGGGCGGCAGTCCCGGAATCTGCAGATCGGTGGGCGGCAGGGTGCCCAGGCCCGGCAGCGGTCCGACTCCCGGTAGCGTCGTGGAACCGGGTGTCCCCGGCACGGTGGCCGGCAACTCGGTGGCCTGTGTCGGCGCGCCGGTGGTGGTGGTTCCCGGCGTCGTCGTCGCCGGCGGCGTGGTGGGAGCGATCTTCTCGACCTCCGCGGCGAGCTTCGCACGCCACACGTCGAGTTCGTTGCGCATGTCGGAGTCGCGTACCCCGTCGGCACGACCGGCGGCGCCGGCGAGCATGTTCTTCGCCGCCTCCGCGTCGCCCGCTGCGATCAGCCGCTCGGCCTCCTGCAGCTGTGAGGTGGTGTCGATCTGCGCAACGGTCGAATCGGCCTGCTGGCTGAACACGACCGACTTGACACTCCACAGCGGATCGCCGGGTGCGGCGTTGTACGAGAAGATGGTGGCACCACCCATGACGACCGCGATCGCGGCGGCAGCGCCGGCGATGGGTCGCAACAAGCGGAGCTTGCCGCGGGCAGCGCTGCGTGCGGAACGGGTGTCCGAGGCGTCGATGGCCGCGATCACGTCGTCGAGCAGCGGCCCGGTCGGCATCGGCGTCGCGACGATGTCGGCGCGCCAATTGGTCAGCAGAAGCGCGAGCTCGTATTGCTCCGGCGAATCCGTCGCGACGGGACCGCCACCGGCGATCGCGTCGATCAGCGCGTCGTCGCGGCGCACTGCCGCGACGTCCACCGGTGCGTCGTCTCCTGGGAGATCGGCATCGGGATTGCCGTTGCGCTTGATGCCCCTAGCCAAACCTCTCACCTGCCTTTGTCACTTCTTTTTTCAGTTTCGCGATGGCTCGGTGTTGAGCCACGCGGACAGCTCCCGCGGTACTACCCACGGCCGCAGCCGTCTCCTCTGCTGACATACCGACCACGAGGCGGAGGATCAAGATCTCCCGGTGCTTCTCCGGCAGCGTGCTCAGCAGTTCGTTCATCTGCCTGCTCGCTTCCGAGTCCAGCGCCCTCTGTTCGGGTCCGTCATCGTTGGCTACGACATCCGGTACTTCGGCGACGGGCTCCGACTTGTTACGTGCGGAGTTCCGATGCGCGTCGGCGACCTTGTGCGCGGCGATCCCGTAGACGAATGCCATGAACGGCCGGCCTTGATCCTCGTAACGAGGCAAGGCCGTCATCACGGCGAGGCACACTTCTTGTGCCACGTCGTCTGCGGAGAGTTGTCCTCTCTCCGCAGCACCGACCCTGGCTCTGCAGTAACGCACAACCAGGGGCCGAATGTTTTCCAGGACCAGAGCTAAAGCGGCCCGGTCACCCTGCGTTGCAGCGGCGACGGCGGAGTCCAACTCCTCGCTCGTATTAGTCATCGTTGCTGAATATCCTGGCGTTACAGTGGCACCTCCCCCGATGGGTGTGCTCCCGCTCTCAGCGGAACACTCCAAGAGTAACGGTGCGGACCGAACGGTATTCGCCCGGATTCGCGCCGATTCGCGTGCAACCCGACCGTATGGCGCCCGACCAGCGGGGTCAGATTCGGAAGCGCCCACCTCGCGCCCTGATGACGGCTTCGCACTCCTCACGCACCGCTTCCGCATGTGAGTCACATGTCACACCACCCAGCAACATCGCAGCCGCCCACTTCAGAGGTATCAGGCCGTACCGATCGCACCGGTCGAGCACGTCCGCGGCAAGCCGTGCCGCCGGACCGGAATCGGGCTCCCCCGTCATCGACGCACTCCGCAGTAGATCCGATTTGACGTGGTGCCGCGCAGACCCGGCGGCCTCCGAAATTTCCGCCGCGGTCTCGGCGTGGCGGCGCGCCGAAGCGAAGTCTCCGCACGCGAGAAACAATTCCGCGCTGACCCAGTGCCTGCGGACGCGCTGTCGCCACAATTCGTCGGGAGCACGCTCGCCCAGGTACTCGGAGCACCTGTCGAGCAGCCGCCGGCTCAGTGCCAGCCGACCGCACCCCAGCGCGTCGGCGGCGAGCCCCGTCAGCGCGTCGCACCGCGCTTCGTGAACCAGGACGCCGTCTTCGTCGTCGGGACGCGTCCCGACGACGGCGAGAGCCCGGCCGTCGAACCCGGACGCCACGGCGTGCCGGCCGAGCTGCCTCAGCAACGACGCCTGCGTGCTCCAGGCGAGCGAGACGACCGCGGGTTCGGCCGCCCCTCCGCGCGTCAGTGCATCCAGTTCTGTGCGGGATCGGGCGTAGTGCCCCTGGGCGCCCCACGCCACCGCTCGCATCCAGCGGTCGACGGGAATGTCGGACGCCGGCAGCGGGGACGCGCCCGGGTCGGCGCCGAAAGCCGCGCGGATCAACGAATTCGTGGCGTCGGAACGGAGACTGGAGTCGGGCACGCCGAGATCATCGCATCGTCCGGCCGCTCTGCGGTCAGGTGACCGCGGTGACGGCGTCCACTGCCTCGTCCAGCGCGCCCAGCACCGCTATCGACCGGGGCAGTGACTGTGTCCGGCATCCGGGGCCGCCCGCGAGCATCGTCAGTCCTGTGCGCCGGCGGCGGATCGCCCGCAGGAGAGACGGAAGGTCGCATCCGGCGGCGGGCAACCACAGGACGATCACGTCCGGCTCGGCGTTGGTCACGGCGGCGAGGAGGGCCGACCGGCACAGTGGCAGCGCCATCCGCGTGTCCACCGAGGCCGTGGCCAGGGCGGCACCCAGGGCCCGGAATTCGAGGCCGTACGGGTCGGCGGGAACCGCCTCGTGCGGGTCCGCCGGCACGTGCACGAGCAGGACACGGCCACCGCCGCCGATCGGCGCATCCAGCGTCATCGTGGACAGAATCCCTGCGACGCATTCGGCGAAGACCCGGACACTCGCAGCGGCGGCGTCCGAATTCCTCCCCTCGTCCGCCCACTCGAGCACCGGAACGACCAGAGTCGACCACATGGCGCTGAAGCCCCGCTCTGCGACGGCCCGCACGACGATCCGCCGGATTGTCACGACGTCTCGCGCCAGCAACGCACCCGACAAATTCCGGACGGAAGCCTCGGCGCCGCCGAGGCCGGAAAAGGATGACAAAAGGTTCGACGGGTCTGTTTTCGACCCGTTCACCGAGTTGTCACCCAGATTTTTCACATCCGGTCGGCGGCCGCTTTCTGACGAATATGTAGCCATTGCGTTAATCGCATATCTCGCGGCCTCCGCGGAGTTTGCACCCCCGTCCAGAGCGTGTTGCATGCATTCGAGCCGGGCGACGTCGCGCGGCGTGTACCGCCGGTGACTTCCCTGCGCGTGAACGGAGGGTCCGATACCGTATCTGCGGTCCCAGGTGCGGAGCGTCGACGGAGCTACCCCGAGCTTCCTGGCCAGGGCAGATACCGAGATCGTGGGTCCCTCGTCCGGGGATCCGGAAGGGGGCTGGGTTTCAGGCTCCGCGGGCTGGGGCACCCGGACATCGTGACCCGTGACCGGGGGTCTTTCAACCCGAAACGGAATCACGGAACCGCGGGAAAGTAAATATTTTCCAGGTTAACTTTCAGTTCGTGGGATATGTAAATCGCCACTGTGAACAACTATTGACGCGATTTCACAACCGACTCTACGGTTAGCGACGTGAATGATTAGTGGCTTGAACGTACCTACGAGCCCACGGTCCGCTCGTCGCCCGAGGCGAGCTTGCAGCTAAGGAGTCCACATGCCTGCACCCAACCACCTGCCCGGCCCGAACGCCGATATCTGGGATTGGCAGATGCACGGACTGTGCCGCGGGGTCGACTCCTCGATGTTCTTCCATCCCGACGGAGAGCGTGGCCGGGCGCGCGCACAGCGGGAGACCCGGGCCAAGGAAATGTGCAGACGCTGCCCGGTCCTCGCCCAGTGCCGCAACCACGCCCTGAGCGTGTCCGAGCCATACGGAATCTGGGGCGGAATGTCCGAGACCGAACGCGAGATGCACGCCCGGCACAGACGCGGCCGGATAGCCGTCTGACCACTCGACCACACTCACCGGGGAACCCTCGTCGCCGTACGGGGGTTCCTCGCGTCACATCGATCCCTCGACACCCATCCACCGCGACGCGGTCTCCGAATGCCTACCGGCTGGAGGAGATGAGTGGATGTGCACGCTACCGTGGTTCTCGATGAAGCGAGACGAGTGCCGGTGACGACCCCCGAGGGCAACACTCCAGCAGAAGACGTGTGCTCGGCGGACGCCGTCGGGGCACACAGGGCCCGGACCACCGAATCCGCGGAACTCTACGACACCATGGCCCGCGTCGCGAACGGGGATGCCGACGCGTTCGCGGAACTCTACGACCGGACGAGCGCCCGCGTCCACGGCATGGTCCTGCGGGTCCTGCGCGACCCCGGGTATGCGGAGGAGACGACGCAGGAAGTCTTCCTCCAGGCGTGGCGCACCGCGTCGAATTTCGATCCGGCCCGCGGCTCCGTCCTGTCCTGGCTGATGACGCTCGCGCACCGCCGCGCGGTCGACCGCGTGCGGTCGGAGCAGGCAGGCACCGACCGCGAGGCGCTCTACGAGACCACCAACATCGCAGGGCCGTTCGACCACGTCACCGAGGAGGTGACCCGCCGGCTCGAGCATCAATCGGTCCTCGCCTGCCTCGACTCGCTCACGGACACGCAACGTGAGTCTGTCGCGATGGCGTACTACGACGGCCGCACCTACCGAGAGGTCGCCTCCCAGCTGGGGGTCGCCCTGTCCACGGTGAAGACGCGCATCCGCGACGGACTGACGCGTCTTCGCGGGTGCCTGGGAGGTCTGTGACATGAACGACGACCTTGTGGCCATGGCCTACCCGTACGCACTCGACGCGCTCGACGACGGCGAGCGCCGCGAACTCGACACCGATCTCGCCACCACCGACGAAGACACCCGTTCCACGTTCACCGGCGAGGTCCGGCGGATCCGCGAAGCGTTCGCGGTGGTGAGCGCGGTGGGAGCCGTCGAACCCCCGCCCCGGGTGCGGACGCGAGTCCTCGACGAGGTCAGTCGATCCGCGTCCGGGCCGTCGTCGCTCAACGAACGCCGCTCCCGCCGGCGCCGCTGGCAGGTCGCCGCCGCCGCCGCCGCAGCCGTAGGGGTGCTCGCCGGCGGAACGGTGATCGTCCGGCAGCTCACGGAAGGTCCGTCGCCGACGGTGGCGGAGCAGGTTCTCGACGCCTCCGACGTGCACTCGTCGACGAGTGCGATCGCCGCCGGCGGGTCCGCGACCGCCACCTACTCGAAGTCGCAGGACGCCGTGGTGTTCGTGCTGGACGGTGTCGCCCCGCCCAGCGCCGACACCGTGTACCAGCTGTGGCTGATGCCGGCATCCGGGGACGCGCCCGTGCCCGCCGGGACCATCTCTTCCGGAGAGGTGCAGCCGACCACGACGATCGTCCTCGACGACGTGGGGTCGATGTCGAAGCTGGCCGTCACCGTCGAACCGCCCGGCGGATCACCCCAGCCGACGTCGGAACCGTTCGCGGTGCTGCAACTGAGCTGATCCGGCGCTGCCGACAGAAGAAACCCCCGCGCGGTGATCCGCACGGGGGTTTCTTCGCTCGAACGATCGGAGCCCGATCGGTCGCGACGCAGAGCCTAGTGGCTGTGCCCGTGACCGGTCTGCTGCTCGTCCTGTTCCACAGGCTTCTCGACCACGGCGCTCTCCGTGGTGAGGATCATCCGCGCGACCGAGGCCGCGTTGACGACTGCGGAGCGGGTGACCTTCACGGGGTCGACGACACCGTCGGCGAGCAGGTCGCCGTAGGTCAGGGTCGCGGCGTTGAAACCGTGGCCCTTGGGCTGCTCGGCAACCTTGCTGGTGACGACGGCACCGTCGAGACCGGCATTGCTGGCGATCCAGAACAGCGGCGCCTGCAGTGCTTCGCGCACAACCTTGACGCCCGTGGCCTCGTCACCGGTCAGACCGAGGTTGTCGGCCAGCTCGGTGCTCGCCTGGACGAGGGCGGAACCGCCACCGGGGACGATGCCCTCGGCCACGGCAGCCTTCGCGGCATTGACGGCGTCCTCGACGCGGAACTTGCGCTCCTTGAGGTCCGTCTCCGTGGCTGCGCCGACCTTGATGACGGCGACGCCACCGGCCAGCTTCGCCAGACGCTCTTCGAGCTTCTCGCGATCCCAGTCGGAGTCGGTGTTCTCGATTTCGCGGCGCAGCTGCGCGACGCGGCCCTTGATGTCGTCGTCGGTTCCGCCGCCGTCGACGATCGTGGTCTCGTCCTTGCTGACCACGACGCGGCGTGCGCTGCCGAGCAGGTCCAGCCCGGCGTCCTTCAGCGTGAGGCCGACGTCGGAGTTGATGACCGTGCCACCGGTGACGACGGCGAGGTCGTCGAGGAACGCCTTCCGGCGGTCACCGAAGAACGGCGCCTTGACGGCGACGGCCTTGATGGTCTTCCGGATGGAGTTGACCACGAGCGTCGAGAGAACCTCGCCCTCGACGTCCTCCGCGATGATGAGGAGGGGCTTGCCGCTCTCGGCAACCTTCTCCAGCAGCGGCAGGAAGTCGGGCAGGGACGTGATCTTCTCGCGGAACAGCAGCACGAGCGCGTCCTCGTACACAGCCTTCTGTGCATCGAGGTCCGTGACGAAGTACGGCGACAGGTAGCCCTTGTCGAACTGGACACCCTCGGTGATCACGAGCTCGGTCGCCAGGGTCGAGGATTCCTCGACCGTCACGACGCCGTCGGTGCCGACGCGGGTGAGCGCCTCGCCGACCATTTCGCCGATCTCCTCGTCACGCGAGGACACGGTCGCGACCTGGGCGATGGACGTCTTGCCCTCGACCGGCTTGGCGGCCGCGAGCAGTGCCTCGACGACCTTGTCGGCCGCGGCGTTGATGCCGATGCCGAGCGCCATCGGGTTCGCACCCGCGGCGATGTTCTTCAGACCGCCCCGCACGATGGCCTGAGCCAGCACGGTAGCGGTGGTGGTGCCGTCGCCTGCGACGTCGTTGGTCTTGGTGGCGACGCTCTTGACGAGCTGCGCGCCGAGGTTCTCGAACGGGTCCTCGAGCTCGATTTCCCGGGCGATGCTGACGCCGTCGTTGGTAACGGTCGGGCCGCCGAAGGCCTTCGCCAGCACTACGTGGCGGCCACGCGGACCCAAGGTCACCTTGACCGCGTCGGCAAGCTTGTCGACGCCGCGCTCGAGAGACCGGCGTGCGGTCTCGTTGAACTCAATCTGCTTGGACATGTGTTCTGTCTTCTCCTGGATCTCAGGGTTACGCGCGTGAACGCACTCCGCCCCGGGATCCTGTGGGGACTCCGGGGCGGATCACGTATGGCTTACTTGGAGACGACAGCCAGCACGTCGCGTGCCGACAGGATCAGGTACTCCTGGCCGGCGTACTTGATCTCGGTTCCGCCGTACTTGGAGTAGATGACCGTGTCACCCTCCTTGACGTCGACCGGGATGCGGTTGCCCTGCTCGTTGACGCGGCCTTCGCCGACTGCGACGACAGTGCCCTCCTGGGGCTTCTCCTTGGCCGTGTCGGGAATGACCAGGCCGGAGGCAGTCGTCGTCTCAGCCTCGTTGGCCTGGACGAGGATCTTGTCCTCGAGCGGCTTGATGTTGACGCTCGCCACGATGAGCCCTCCACTTTGGGGTATGCGGATCCGGAGACTTCTCCGGACTCCTGTTTGAGTGTTCCGTTTACGGCACTTCACACAGCCCCGTCGTCGCGGGTGCCGGAGCTCGATCGGCGCCACTTGGCACTCTATACGTGAGAGTGCCAACGCTCAAGGAGAAGGGGGTGGTTGACCACGCCGAGCCGAATATCGGCCTGTCTCACGGGTCGTCACCTAAGGTTCCTCTGGTGTCTGACATCAATCGGCGTAAATTCCTGACATTTGCCGGACTCGGGGCGATCGGGGCAGTGGGGTTCGGGGCCCGACCGTGGGGGATGCAGTACGCGGGCGCGGCCCCTCTTCCCACGTCCGGGGCAGGCACCACTCTCGAAGCGGTGGCCGTCCCCCTCGGCAGCTCCGGCTACCGCAGGCTGGGTGCGGGACCGGGGTGGCCGACGATCGTCCGCACCGAACTCGCCGAGGCCCGCAGCGGGCGCGAGGACCGGCGCACCGCCCTCGCGTCCCTCGTCCAGCTCACGGACGTCCACCTGGTCGACGCCCAGTCCCCGATGCGTTTCGAATACGTGCACCCCTTCACCGGTTCCGCGTTCCGCCCGCACGAAACACTCACCGCACAGGGTCTCGTCGCCCTCGTCGCACGCGTCAACGCGCTCGCGTCCGGCCCGCACACCCAGCGCCCGTTCGACGCGGTCGTGAGCACCGGCGACAACACCGACAACAAGGAATTCGCCGAACTCGGCTGGTTCCTCACCGCACTCAACGGCGGCACCATCGTCCCCAACACAGGCGCACCCGAGCGCTACGAAGGAGTGCAGAACTCGGGTGCGGATCTGTACTGGAACCCAGAGTCCTCCATCCAGGACATGTACAAGAAGGCCGGGTTCCCCGAGATACCCGGTCTGCTCGGCGCGGCGATCGCTCCCGTCACGAGCCCCGGCCTGCGCACCCCCTGGTACTGCGTCTTCGGCAATCACGACGACTCGGTGGAAGGCACCGTCCCGAGCGGCATCCCCCCACTCGAAGCCATGTACACCGGTTCGCTGAAGTTCGAGGTCCCCGGGTCGCCGGAGCAGGCGAAGGCGGTCGACATCGCCACCAAGTTCGACCCCGGCGCCATCCCCGCCGCCCTGTCCGCATTCACGACACCGCCGCGGGTCGTCACACCCGACCCTGCACGGGCGCCGTTCACGCCCCGCCAGTTCATCGCCGCCCACCTGGACCCGGCCAACACCGGGCCCGGACCGGTCGGTCACGGCTTCACACCGGACGCCGGTGAGACCGGGATCGGCTACTACTCCTTCGAGATCGCACCCGGCGTGGTCGGGATCAGCATGGATTCCACCAACCGGGCGGGGTTCGTCGACGGCTCGCTCGGCGCGGCGCAGTTCCGGTGGATCGAAGACACCCTGGCGGCGGGCAGCAGCCGGTACTTCGACACAGCGGGCAACCCGGTGACGCAGGCACGCAGCGACACCTGGTTCGTCCTGTTCAGTCACCACACCAGCGGCAGCATGGACAACGTCCTCCCCGACCCCTCCACCCCGGCGGAACCCCGGATCCGGGGCGCGCGACTGGTGGATCTGCTGCACCGATTCCCGAACGTCCTCGCCTGGGTCAACGGACACACCCACGAGAACCGGATCACCCCGTGGCCCGGATCGACTCCGGAGCAGTCGTTCTGGGAGATCAACACGGCCTCGCACATCGACTTCCCCCAGCACGGGCGGATCATCGAGGTGGTCGACAACGTCGACGGAACCGTGTCGCTGCTCACGACGCTGTTCGAGGCCGACAGTCCCTACGCCGTCGAGCACACCGATCTCTCACCGCTCGGGTTGGCGTCGCTGTACCGGGAGTTGTCGTTCAACGACATTCACGCCGACCCCGACCTGCTCGGCGGCACACCCGACCGGAACGTCGAACTGGTGCTGGCGTCGGGTCGTTAGACCCGGCGCCTGCGGGCCCAGCCGACCGCCGCGACAATCACCCGGATGCCGAGGCCGAGAAGGATCAGATTTCCGATGATCTGGACACTCACGACGGCTCGCGACGGATCGGTCGTCGCGGCGATGTCGCCGAACCCGACGGTCGAGAAGACGGTGAGCGAGAAGTACAGCGCACCCATCCGTGTGAGGGGTTCGGTGAAGTAACTCGGATCACTTTCGGACATCAGGCAATAGCCCGCCGCGAACCCGAGCAGGTAGAGCGGCAGAATCAGGGCCAGCGCCTCGATCGCCTGGAGCGCCGGTATGTCGGACTGGACGATCCGCCGGATCTGCCAGCCCGCGACCACCGCGACCACGAGCAGGCCGCCCGCCAGGAAGAACACGCCCGACACGTCCCCGAACGAGGTCCACGGCAGGGCGAAGTAGACCACTCCGGACAGGACGACGGTGATCAGCGGGCGCAGAAATGCACGCAGCAGAAGCCGTCGGCGCTCACGTCTCGTGAGGTTGCGGAAATCGCTGGCGCGTCGCATGAGATTCCTTTGGACAACTGTGCAGGTGGGACCGGATATCGAGCGCCATCCTCGTCTCCGAGAGCCGAAAGTCGGGAGCGAAATCCGTTTGTTTTCTGTAACGTTCAGATAACAGTCGCCGATTCAACGGGCAGGGATTCCCCGCTGAACAGGGCGTTCCGACAGAGATGGCAGGTCACGCGTCGAAAACGTGAGGGGGTGTGTGATGGGTATGTCCTTGGGGATGTCCACCGGTGCGTCCGGTGTGGGTTCCGCCCTCGTCACGACGGCCTCCAACGGTTCGCAGAACGTCGAGTTCCGTTACCTGTCGGCCGATCAGGCGCACACCGACCTCGGTGACCTGGTCCGCTCGTCGATATCGCTGATGACCACTCAGGTCCCCGCCGATCCCACCACTCCCGACGCGTTCGCCGTCGCGTACCGCACGGCGGAACAGGCGCATTCGATCCGCAGCGCCGTCAGCAGGCAGCGGCACCGCGTGCATCTCGTGCCCGAGACCGCCGCCACCCTCACCTACCTGCGGCACACCGGCGAGGTCGCCCAGCATGCCACGGTCGCGATCGTCGACTTCGGCGAGTCCGGACTGTCCGTCGCCGTCGTCGATCAGGTGGACGGCACCGTCCTGCACGCCGACCGCACGAGCCACGTGAGCGGCACCGGAATCGACGATCTCGTCTTCCACCACGTCGTCGGCAGCCTCTCCACCCCGCATCCCCTGCGGCACCTGGACCGCGACCTGCTCTCGGCGCGGTGCCGCGTCGCCAAGGAGCAGTTGTCCTCGGAGCCGAACGCGCACGTCGACATCGACCTGCAGGGCATCCACCCGATCGAGATCAGCCGCACCAGGTTCGACGAGATCGCCGCACCGACCGTCCGGGTCGCGGTGGAGTTCATCCGTGTCACCGTCGCCGACTCGCCGCGTCAACCGGACGCCCTGGCCCTCGTCGGTGGTGGCGCGAACATTCCCGCGATCACCGCCGCCGTCGCCGACGCGTTCACCGCACGGGTCGTCGTGATGCCCGAACCCGACACGGCGACCGCGAAAGGTGCGGCGTTGCTCGCCGTCTCCTCCGCCATCCGCGACTACCCGGCCACCGAGTCGAACCGCCCCGGTTCGGCCGCCAAGGTGTCGGGGGCACTCGTCGGCGCACTCGTTGTCGGAGGGCTCGTTCTCGGCTACGGCGTAAAGGAACTCGCACCCGCGCCCGATCCCAACGTCTCCCCCGCGGGGACCGACATGTTCCAGACCACCGAGCAGGTCACGACCACGACGACGGACGAACCTCCCGCCACGCGGATTCCGTCCTACGATCCGACGCCGACGTCGGAGTACTACCCGAATCAGGTTGCCCCGCCCACGTCCGAACCGCAGACGAACCGGACCCCAGAGCAGGCGCCCAAGTCGACGAACGAGACCACGACGCCGCGCACCACCACCCCGGTGCCGACACCCACGGCTCCCCCGCGTCCGACGCTGCCCGGAGCGAACCCGTCACAGCCCTCGTGGCCGCACATCGAATGGCCAGCGATTCCGCCGCTGTGGCCGCAGGTTCCGGGAGAATCCACGCCGAACGAACCGAGCCCCGGTGCGCCCGCACCCGACGTTCCCGAGGTGGCGCCGCCGCCCACGGAGACGCCCGCCGCGCCCGCGGAACCGACTGCACCCGCGGCACCCGCGGCACCCGCGGCACCCGAAGGGATCTTCCCGATGATCCCGGCGCCGGGCACGGTCGCTCCGAGTCCCGATGCGGCGAAACCGAGTGGTGCTCAGCCCGGTGAGGCGCTCACTCCCCCGGCCACGCAGACCGTCACGATTCCGGTCAGCTGAACACCTGACTGGTCGCCACCGACAGTCCGGGGTCGCTGGCCACGGTCAGGAGGGAAGGCGCGGCGCCGCCGGCGATCAGATGCGCGCCGAGCGAGGCGATCATCACTCCGTTGTCGGTGCACAAGCGCGGTTTCGGAACCCGCAGGGTCAGTCCGGCGTCAACGCAGCGTTCCTCGGCGAGTGCGCGGATGCGCGAGTTGGCCGTGGCACCGCCACCGAGAACCAGTGTGTCCACGCCGACGTCGCGGGCTGCGCGGACCGCCTTCATCGTCAGCACGTCCGCCACGGCCTCCTGGAAGCTCGCGGCGATATCCGGCACCGAGCACGCCTCCCCTGCCCGCTCCTTCGACTCCACGTACCGTGCGACAGCCGTCTTCAGCCCGGAGAACGAGAAGTCGTGCCGGGCGTCGCGGGGCCCGGTCATCCCGCGTGGGAAGGGAATGGCGTTGCGGTCGCCGTCCTGCGCCGCGGCGTCGAGAGCGGGGCCGCCGGGGAATCCGAGGCCGAGGAGGCGGGCCACCTTGTCGAAGGCTTCGCCGGCCGCGTCGTCCACGGTGGTGCCGAGTTCGACGATGGGTTTCGCAAGGTCCTCGACGTGCAGGAGGTGGGTGTGCCCACCGGACACGAGCAACGCCACGCACGGCGGCATCGGTCCGTGTTCGAGGGTGTCGACCGAGACGTGACCGCCGAGGTGGTTCACCGCGTAGAACGGGACGTCCCACGCCGCCGCATAGGCTTTCGCGGCCGCGACACCGACGAGCAGGGCGCCGGCCAGACCGGGTCCGATGGTGACGGCGAGAGCGTCCGGCTTGGCGATCCCGGCCACGGCGAGGGCCCGCCGCATCGTCGGGACGATCGCCTCGAGGTGCGCGCGGGACGCGACCTCCGGCACCACCCCGCCGTAGCGTGCATGCTCTTCGACGCTGGATGCGACCTCGTCCGCGAGGAGTTCGCACGTTCCGTCACCGTTCCATCGGACGATGCCGACTCCGGTCTCGTCACAAGAGCTTTCGATCCCCATGACGATCATTGCACCGGCTCCTCACCCGATCCGGGGCGACGCATCGTGAAGGCGTCCGCACCGCTCGGTTGGTAGTACTTCTTACGGGTTCCCACGATCTCGAATCCTTCACGTCGGTAGAGGGCGATCGCCGCGTCGTTGTCGGTTCGCACTTCGAGAAACACCGGGCCACCCCGGGTGTCGGCCACCCGGAGGAGCTCGTCGAGGAGGGCCCCGCCGATCCCCCGGCGCTGACACGCCGGATCCGTTCCGATCGTGTGTATCTCGGATTCGGGATGTGAACCGTTGCCCAGCAGGGCGATTCCGGCGTACCCGACGACGTGACCGGTCTCGTCCCGCGCCACGGTGTAGTGCACGTGCGGGGCGGCGAGTTCCGCCCTGAATGCGCCTGCGCTCCAGGGTCCGTCACCGGCGAAGAGGAGTGTCTCGAGCTCCGCGCACCGTTCGGCGTCGGCGACCGCCATCGGTTCGATGCGGAAGGTCATTTCTTCCGGTCCGCCAGTTCGACCGCGTCCGGACGCCGCAGGTAGAGCGGTACGAGCGCCGCCGGGGCGGTATCACTGAACAAGGCCTCCGCGGCCACCGCGACCAGCCCTGCGGGCGACGGTGTTTCCACGGGCTCGACCGGCAGATCGAAGAAGTCGACGTGTGACGGCGACCCCGCCACCACCTCGGACGGCATCGGCTCGAGCTCGCGCGGCTTCACCACCGCGGGACCTTCCACCCGCACCCCTGCCGAGTATCGCGCCCAGTACACCTCACGCCGGCGCGCATCCGTGACGACGAGCAGATTCCGGTCACCGTCCACCTGTGCGGCGATGGCGTCGAGGCTGCACACGCCGTGGGCCGGAATACCGAGGGCGTCGGCGAACGCGGCGGCGGTGGCCATCCCCACGCGCAGTCCGGTGAACGGCCCGGGTCCGGCGCCGACCACCACCGCGTCGAGGTCCGCGGCGACGTGACCCGACTCGGTGAGGCACTCGAGGATGTGCGGGGTGAGCACTTCCGCGTGGGCGCGCGGGTTGACCGTCACGCGCACCGCGAGGGTGTCCACCGCCTCCACCGATGCGGAATCGGCCGAAACCCGGACGACTCCGGCGGTCACGGCAGGCGTGGACGTGTCGATGGCGAGAACAAGCACGGTAACTGAGGGTACTCGCACGTCAGAACCGCTCCCGACACCCGACCCCGTCAGGAAATCCACTCCCAGTGGGCGGTGCGGACGTCCGTCTCCGGTTCGCGGCGCAGGCGGACCCGCAGGTGACGATCGGCCAGCTGCTCGGCGATGCCCTCGCCCCATTCGACGACGACAACCGCTGCAGCCAGGTCGGTGTCGAGGTCGAGCGCGTCGAGCTCGTCGAGCGCGTGCGGGCCGCTTCCGCCCAGCCGGTACGCGTCCACGTGCACCATTCCGACCGGTGCGCCCCCGTCGGGTCGCGTGCCCGCCCGGTGCTCCCGCGCGATCACGAATGTGGGCGAAGTCACTCGCCCCTGCACGCCGAGCCCGGCTCCGATTCCCTTCGTCAGTGCGGTCTTCCCCGCACCGAGGGGTCCGTCGAGGACCACGAGATCACCGGCGACGAGCCCCCGGGCGAGGTCCCGGCCGAACTGCTCGGTGTCCTGCGCCGTCGGCAACACCATGGTCCCGCTCACGGGCAACACTCCCTCTTCAGCCGACATCGGACTGCTCACGCGACTCGTGCGTCGCCAGGCCACGATGCAGCACCCGGTCGACGGCGTCCGACACCACGGACGGGAACTCGAGCTGCACCAGATGGCCGGCCCCGCGCACCCGCACCAGTTCGGACTCCGGAAGGTCCGCTGCCAGTTTCCGGGAACTGCCGAACGGGATGATCATGTCGCTGTCCCCGCACACCACGACGGACGGGGTGTGCGCGATCGCCTCGAGTGACGCGGACTCGTCGTGCAATTCGAGTGTGCGCAGAAAGTTGACGATGGTCACCACCGACGTCCGGTCCAGCATGGAGTCGGAGAACTGGTGCAGCCGCGGACTCACGTCCGTGCCGTACGACGCCGCCCGCAGAATCGGGGTGATCAGGACGCGGGCCGCGCCGCGCGCGTGCTGGACCAGTTCGGGCGAGGTCCGGACGGCAAGCCGGAAGCCGTCGATGACCGGGTTCTGCAGGTTCCGCGTCAATCCGGTCTCGCTGAGACCCGCAGCGGCCGTGGCCACCAGGCACACGGCGACCACCCGTGACGCCACCAGTTCGGGCCGCTGCCCGGCGAAGGCCAGCACCGTCATCCCGCCCATCGAATGCCCCACGAGCACAACCGGTCCGGTGGGAGCCTTCGCCTCGATCACGGTCGCGAGATCGGCGCCCAGCTGAGCGATGGTGCAGCTCGCCGTGGACGGCACACCCGAATCGCCGTGCCCGCGTTGGTCGTAGAACACCATCCGCACGTCGTCGCCCCACCGCTCGGCGAGCTGGCGGCGCTGGAAATGCCACGACGTCATGTCCAGGCAGTAGCCGTGCACGAACACCGCCGTCACCGGCGCGTCCTCCGGGCCGACCTCGCGGACCGTGAGCGCGACGCCGTCCTCGGTGACCACGACGCTGCGCCGGTCCTGCGACATCAGGGTGAAGTCCTCGTCGCCGTAGATCTCGCGGCCGGGCCGGGTCGCGCTGCGCAGCGCGTTGACACCGGCAACCGAACCGAGCGCCAGCGCGCTCAGCACGCCGCCGACGAGCCCCAACCGCTTCGACAACCCCATGATCTAGGTGCCCGTTCCGCCGACGTAACTGCGCACCGTGCGTCCGCGGACCCCCGTCACCACCTCGTAGTGAATGGTGTCCAGCTCGTCGGCCCACGCCTGCGCGTTGGGCTCGCCGAGATCTCCGTTGCCGAAGAACACCGCGGTGTCCCCCTCCCGGACTCCGCCGCCGTCCGGTCCGAGATCCACGACCACCTGGTCCATGCACACACGCCCGATCCCCGGCCGTCGCTCCGAACCCAGCTGGACCTCGAATCGGCCGCTGAGCGAACGTGGGAGCCCGTCCGCGTACCCGAACGGCAGCAGCGCCACCGTCGTATCCCGTGGGGCCACCCACTGGTGCCCGTAGGACACGCCCTCACCTGCCGCCACGTTCTTCACCAGAGCCACCCTCGATCGCAGTGTCATCGCCGGGCGCAACCCGAACTGACCGAGTTCGGGAACGGGCGACAACCCATATATCGCGATTCCCGGGCGAACCATGTCAAACCGCAGGTCGGGACGGGTCAGGGTGGCCGCCGAATTGGACAGGTGCACCACTTCGGGGACCAGTCCCTGACGCTTGGCATCTGCGATCGCGCTGACCAGTCGATCGCGCTGGGAATCGATCCAGGCGTGGTGCGGCTCGTCGGCGTGGGCCAGATGCGAGAAGATGCCGCGCAGCCGCACCGAGCCCTCGGCCTGCGCGCGCGCCAGATCGACGAGGACCTGCGCCAGCTCGTCGGGTGCCACCCCGTTGCGGTTCAGTCCGGTGTCGACCTTGATCGTGACGATCGCCGTGGTGCCGACGCTCCGGGCGGCAGCGACCACCGCGGCGAGGTGGCGGGGCGAGGAGACGCCGAGTTCGACACCGGCCGCGATCGCGGGGGCGAAATCGGCGTCGACGGTGTGCAGCCAGGCGAGGACGGGTGCGTCGATGCCCGCGCGGCGCAGAGTCAGCGCCTCCGACACCGTCGTCACGCCCAGTTCCGACGCTCCGGCGGCCAGCGCCGCGCGTGCCACGGGTACCGCGCCGTGGTTGTAGCCGTCCGCCTTCACGACGGCCATCATCGCCGCGTCCCGGGCGCTGTCGCGCAGGATGCGGACGTTGTGCGCAATCGCATCCAGATCGACCACAGCTTCGGCCTGCGGTGCCGGCGCCGCCTGTGCGGGCGCTGCGGGTTCGCTGTGTCCGTGGTCGTCGGCCGGTACTGCTTCAGCAAGCGTCATATGTTCGATCCTGCCATTCACTATGAGGCCGGCATTTCCTCGGGTGACACCCCCGCACGGAGGACTCTGATCGACTCCCTGAGGTGTGCGAGCAGCGTCCCGGCGGAGATCGGCGCTGTTCCGCGCCCTGCCGAGAGGTCCGCGCCACCGCCTCGGGCCGCCAAGTTCGCGGCCAGCGAGTGTGCTCGCGCACCCACCGCGGCGGCCCGGGCCGGGGCGATGCCCGCGGCCATGAGTGAGCCGATGATCCCGGCGAGCACGTCGCCGGCCCCCGCGGTGGCGGACCACGACCCGCCCGCCTCGTTGACGAAGACCCGGCCCCCGGGTTCCGCGATCACCGTGGCCCGCCCCTTGAGCAACAGGTGAATACTCCAGTCCGCAGCGAGAGCGCGTGCCGACGCCACCCGGTCCGGACCCGGATCCTTCCCCGTCAGCCGGGCGAACTCCCCGCCGTGCGGGGTCAGCAGTGTCGCTGCGGTCCGCGAACGCACCAGGTCCGGGCCCTCGGCGAGCAGGGTCAGACCATCCGCGTCGACCAGCACGGGCACGTCGGAGTCGAGCACCGTCCGCAGTGTGCGACGGGCGGCGTCGTCGGTTCCCATACCCGGCCCGACCACCCACGACTGGACGCGTCCCGCCTTCGCGAGATCGGCGGTCGCGATCACCTCCGGCGAGTGCGCGAGCACCTCCTTCGTGCACGGCCCGGCGTAACGCACCAGCCCCGACGTGGCCGTGACCGCGGCGCCCGTGCACAGCACACCGGCGCCCGGGTAGCCGTCGCTGCCTGCGACCACCCCCACCACGCCCTGCGAGTACTTGTCGTCGTCCGCTCCCGGCACCGGCCACGCGGCACCCACGTCAGCGGCGTCGAGGGCGGCGATCCCGGCATCCCCGAGCGACAGTCCGATGTCCACGAGCTCGACTCGGCCGCAGTGCGCCGCGCCGAGCGCGTGGACCGGTTTGAGGGCACCGAATGCCACGGTGACGGCGGCGCGCACGGCGGGCCCGTCGACAGCCCCCGTGTCCGGGTCCACACCGCTCGGCAGGTCCGCCGACACGATCGGCGCCTCGATCCGGTCGACCAGCGCCGCAGCATCGGGTCGCAGTGGTCCCCTGCCGGAGATCCCTACGATCCCGTCGATCGCCAGATCGGGCAGGCCCAGCTCCTCGGAAGGCGCGGCCACCCGGCCACCGGCCGCGGTGAACGCCGCCAGCCCGGCCTCGTGCGCCTTCTCCGGTTTCAGCAGGACCGCGGTGGCCGCGACACCGCGCTTGCGCAGCATCGACGCCGCCCACAGCGCGTCCCCGCCGTTGTCCCCCGACCCCACCAGCACCGTGATCATGCGACCGGCGACGCCCCCGGTCCGCGCTCGCAGCTCCGCCGCCACCACCGCGGCGAGTCCGTGCGCTGCGCGTCGCATCAGTGCGCCGTCGGGAAGAGACGCCAGCAACGGCGCCTCTGCGGCTCGAACCTCGTCAGCGGTGTAGTAGCCCCGCATGGGAACTCCTCGTCGAGAAGGGTCGGTACCGGGCCAGACTACGCTCGACGTCATGCGTGGACGTGGAAGCTCGTGGATCGCCGGAGTGGCTCTCGCCGCAAGCATTTCGATGGCGGGCGTCGTGTCCGGGTGCAGTTCGCCGGACACCGCGGCACCCGAGGCCCCGACCGGACCCGTCGTGCAGGTCGCGAACATGGCGTACGCGCCCGCGACGCTCACCGTCAAGGCCGGAGACACCGTCACCTGGAATTTCGACGACCGGGGTGTCACCCACGACGTGGTGGGCGTCGGCACCGCGAAGAGTGTGCTGCGGAGCCGGTTGATGCAGACCGGCACGTTCACGCACACATTCACCGAACCGGGGACCTACGAATACACGTGTTCGCTGCACCCCGAGATGACGGGCACCGTCGTCGTCACGCCGTAGGTGCGCGGCCCTTCCACCCCCCTACGGTCGCTGCTATTCGACGGTGACGGACTTGGCGAGGTTCCGCGGCTTGTCGACGTCGTAGCCCCGGGTCTGCGCGACCTCCGCAGCGAACACCTGCAACGGCACCGTCGACAGCAGCGGCTGCAGCAGCGTCGGCGCCGCCGGGATCTCGATCAGGTGGTCGGCGAACGGACGCACGGCCTCGTCGCCCTCCTCCGCGATCACGACGGTCCGCGCACCGCGGGCCTGGATCTCCCGGATGTTGCTCAGCAGCTTCGAGTGCAGCACCGCGCGCCCCTTCGGCGACGGCATCACGATGATCACCGGCAGCCCGTCCTCGATCAACGCGATCGGCCCGTGCTTGAGCTCGCCGGCCGCGAAGCCCTCGGCGTGCATGTACGCCAGCTCCTTGAGCTTGAGCGCACCCTCGAGCGCCACCGGGTAGCCCACGTGGCGGCCCAGGAACAGCACCGTCGACGACGACGCCAGCTCCCGCGCCAGTGCCCGCACCGGCTCGACCGTCTCGAGGACCCGGCTCACCAGATCGGGCATGGCCTCGAGATCGGCGTACTCGCGTGCGACCTCGTCCGGGTACTTGGTGCCGCGGGCCTGGGCGAGGGCCAGGCCGACCAGGTAGTTCGCCGTGACCTGCGCGAGGAACGCCTTGGTCGACGCGACACCGATCTCCGGACCTGCCCGGGTGTAGAGGACGGCGTCGGCCTCGCGCGGAATCTGGGCGCCGTTCGTGTTGCACACCGCCAGCACCCGCGCCTTCTGGTCCTTGGCGTGGCGCACGGCCTCGAGGGTGTCTGCCGTCTCACCGGACTGCGAAATGGCCACGACCAGCGTCGACCGGTCCAGGACCGGGTCGCGGTAGCGGAACTCGCTGGCGAGCTCGACCTCGACGGGCAGCCGGGTCCAGTGCTCGATGGCGTACTTCGCGAGCAGCCCCGAGTGGTAGGCGCTGCCGCACGCGACGACGAACACCTTGTCGACGTCGCGCAGCTCCTGATCCGACAGTCGCTGCTCGTCGAGAACGATCTTCCCGTCCGCGAAATGCCCCAGGAGGGTATCCGCGACCGCGGCCGGCTGCTCTTCGATCTCCTTGAGCATGAAGTAGTCGTGGCCGCCCTTCTCGGCGGCAGCGAGATCCCAGTCGATGCGGAACGGGCGGCCCTGCGCCTCGGATCCGTCGAAGTTCAGAATCGAGTACCCGTCCGCCGTGATCACCACGACCTGGTCCTGCCCCAGCTCCACCGCGTCACGGGTGTGCTCGATGAACGCCGCGACATCGGACCCGAGGAACGTCTCTCCCTCGCCGACACCGATGACGAGGGGCGTCGAGCGACGCGCCGCGACGATGGTGTCGGGGTGATCCGAGTGCGTGAAGACGAGCGTGAACGCGCCCTCGAGCCTGCGCAGCACACTCAGCGCGCTCGCGACGAAGTCACCGGCCGTCTCGCCCGAGGCGTACGCCCGCGCGACGAGGTGCACCGCGACCTCGGTGTCGGTGTCGCTGGCGAAGTCGATTCCGTCGTGCTCGAGTTCGGCCCGCAGCGGAGCGAAGTTCTCGATGATGCCGTTGTGCACGACCGCAACCGTGTTGCCCGCATCACGGTGCGGGTGCGCATTACGGTCGGTCGGCCTGCCGTGCGTGGCCCACCGCGTGTGACCGATCCCGGTGTTCCCGGTGAAGTGCTCGGCCCCGACCTCGTCGAGTTCGGCCTCGAGATTCGCGAGACGACCCGCCTTCCGCTCGACCGCCATGCCGCCGCGTCCGTCGAGCACGGCGATACCGGCAGAGTCGTATCCGCGGTACTCCATTCGCCGCAAGGCCTCCACCACAACAGTCAGAGCCTGCCGGTGGCCGACGTATCCCACGATTCCGCACATGGTTAATCAGGGTACTTGGACCTGGCGACGCGGCGAAGTCGGAGTGTGGGCCGCATCGGCTCTCTCGCCGGACCGCGAATCGGATAACGTTCTCCCCGTGGCGCCGAAACCGAAGACCCTGGCCCGTGAACTGTCCAAGCGAGGACCGCACCGCGTGCTGCGGGGTGACCTCGCACTCGCCGGACAGCCGGGCGTCGTATACACGCCCGAATCAGGCTTCAACCTGCCCGCCGTCGCGTTCGCGCACAGCTGGATGGCAGGTGCCGACCACTACCGGAAGACGCTCGAGCATCTGGCTTCATGGGGAATCGTCGTGGCCGCCCCCAACAGTGAACGCGGTCCCGTGCCCTCCCACCTGGGCCTCGCCACCGACCTGCGGGCCACCCTCGATATCTGTGTGGGTGTCCGCCTCGGTCCCGGCCAGATCAGCGTGCAGCCCGACCGCGTCGCGTTCGCAGGACACGGGATGGGTGCGGGTGTGGCAGTGCTCGCCGCCGCGCAACGGGACGTGTCGGCGGTCGCCGCCCTGTTCCCGGCGCCGACCGCGCCGAAGGCCGAGAAGTATGCGTCCAAGATCACAGCGCCGGGTCTCGTCGTCGCCGGTGCCGACATCGACACCATGAACAGCAACGCCAAGGCGCTGGCCGAGGCATGGGGCGGGGAACACGTCCTGCGCGCCGTCAACGGCGCCAAGGAGTCCGGGCTCACCGAAGGACGCCGCCTCCTCGGTGCACTCGGCATCGGCGGTTCCGAGCGGAAGACCCAGCAGATCACGCGCGCGCTGCTCACCGGCTTCCTCCTCTATCACCTCACCGAGGACAAGAAATATGAGGTGTTCGCGAAGGCGGATGCCGAACTCCCCCACACCACGCTCGTCGATCCACACGAGGAGCACACCGACGCCGGCTTCGAGGGTGTGCTCCCGCACATCTGAGGTCGCCGGTCACACCAGCCAGCTGCGCTGACGATAGAACTCGTCGTCGTCGACTGTTGTCGGTCGCGGAGCCGCGGGCGGTGCCGCTGCAGCCCCGGGCCGGCCGCGGCCGGCCCGGTTTCCCGCGGCGTCCTCGTCTCTGGCTCTGCGCTCGTCGATCCGCTCCCGGAACATTTCGAGGTCGGCTCGCATCTGCACCCGTTGTGCACGCAACTGCGCGGCTCGGTGGCTCACAGCGGCCCGGCCTCGGCCAACTCGGCGCCGCTGTCGAATCCGGCCACGGGACCTGTCGCCAGTTCGGGTGCGGACCGCGGTTCGTCCAGCGGTGGGGGCTCGGCAGGTTTCTCGGGAACCGGCTCCTGATGCACTGACACCACCTGTGGTTGCGGGATGGCTGCGGCTTCTCCGGCCGGCGCAAGGGCCGGTGTGTTTTCGTGGTCCGGCACGGCGTCCGCGGCAGGTCGGCCGGGCGTCGCTGCTTCTTCGGGTGGTGCATCCGGCGCGTCTTCGGCATCACCGCTGACCGGCGATTCCGGGGTCGGCGAGGCGGGTGCGCAGTCGACATCGCCGGAGTCTCCTTCGCCCGCAGCGGTTTCGGTCGTAATCTGCGGCAGACCGTCCGGGCCGATCTCGACTCCGAACCTGGCCGTCCCGCCCTGTCCGTCGCTCATCTCGAGATGAATTTACTGACCGTCGGCATCGACGGCGAGCGTCCACGACTTTCCGTCGAGGTTCAGTTCGAGGCTTTCAACTGTTGCGGGTGTATCTAACACTAATTAATAGGTTCTGACATTGTCTGCCGGTGTGAATTGGTGAGGCGGCGGAATGCTGGGGATGTCGGTGGTTGGGGTGTGCAGGGCGGCGTGGGAGGGTCGGTGGCCTTCTCGGCGGACCGGTTCGGGTCACCGAATCTTTGACCGCGCGGACCTCGGCTCCTGTCTGGGCAGGCCCGGAGTGGAGTGTGCGGGAGCGACGCCGGAGAGGATGGAGGCAGTGTATTGCCGGGTGTGGGGCCCGACATGACAACGGGGCGTCGATGGCCGATCGGGAAAAGGTGTTGCGGGAGAGCCCTGCTGGTGAGGTGTATTGGGGGTATGCGTGGATCGCGGCTCGAATCGGCGGGGGCAGCGGGCGGGGTTGGGCCGGATGCTCGACGGCGCGGCCGAGGGCCAATGCACGGGGGTGCGGGGTGCTGTGGCGAGACCGGTTGGCCGGGTTTTCAGCTGACGGAGATCGTCGGGGAGTTTGAGTTCCTAACGGAGGTCAAGTCACCTGGCGGCTCGTAGGCGGGTCTTGGTGGGCTGGGCTGTTGGAGCGCATCGCGACTGCTGGGACTCCTGGCCCGCCGCATGCTTGTCGGCGCTCACACATCCGCTTGTGTCGGACGTTGTCGCGCCGCCGTGGGTTCAGCTTGTAGCGCGCCTTGACGATCGCGCGGCCCTCGGCCTCGGTGATCGGCGTGCCGTCGACGTCCCGCAAGGCGTGCGGCCGGCCGGTGCGTATGCAGGCGGCGATCCGGGTGACCAGATCGGTGGCCAGATGACAGATCGCGGACTCGTGGTGCCGGTCGCCGACCATCAACCGCTGGTACTTCGCCGCGAACTGGGGATCGACCCTGCGGGCCTGGTCGGCGGCGGTGCACAACATCTCACGCAACAGCGGGCGCCATGACCTCGGCGATCGCCGAAGTCGCATCTGCCCCGGCCTTGGTGATCGAGGACTCGACCTTGCTCACGCCGGACTGGCTGACCTTGGGAACCAGACCGGTGTACGCGCGGATCGCGGCCAGCGACGTGAACCGGTGCGGGTCGCCGATCCGTCCCGCGCTGATCACCGCCCCTACGCCGGGAGCGGAGGCAACGATGCCGTCCGGGTCGGCGTCGGCGTAGAGGTTCGCGACTCGCTCGTCGATCTGCTTGATCCGACGGGTCAGGAACAGTGCCTGTTCGGCTTCGTGGGCGAGGGTCTCGCGGGCCGCGGTGACGAGCCCGGCGGCGTGATCGTCGCGCCACGCACCGCGGGACCTGGTCAGCCGCGCTCGGCCCAGCCGGATCACGGCATGCGGATCGGCATCGCGGGCCAGGAACCTGAGCGCCGCGATGCCGTAGTTGGACCCGAGCACCGCCGACCACGCCGGCCCGAGCAACTCGACCAACGCATCGAGCCGGGCATAGACCGCGACCCGGCGCTTGACCATCGTGGAGCGCTGCTTGACCAGTCGTCGCAGCGAGTCGGCGGGCCCCTGCCCGGAGTACTCGCGCAGGCCTTCGGGGTGTAGCAAGGGCAGCCGGGCGAGCAATTCGGAGTCGATCCGGTCGTTCTTGGTGTGCTTGGAGTAGTACCTACGCAGGTCGGCCGACTGGGTGGTCGGGACCATCACCACGCGTGCACCGTGGCGACGGAACCACTCCGCCAGCACGATCCACGCGTTCCGGGTCGGCTCGACCACCACAGTCAGCTCGGCCGGATCGGGCAGGTCCACATCCGTTCCAGATCGGCCGGCCGTGTGCAGAACTTTCGGCCACGCCATACCGTGGCACATCACGGGCCAGCGTCGCCTGATGCTCCGCCCGGACGGCCACGTCGATCCCCAACGTCAATGCCATCGTCATTGCTCCTGTCGGTCCACATCCTGTTCACCAGGACACCGCTCCACCAGACACCGAGCCCGCAGGCAACCACTCAAAATGCCAGGGATCACCAGGTGTCCCGGTCGGACGTTCGGCCCGCCTGCGGACTCCCCACACAGGCTAAATGTCGGAGGTCGGCGTTACAGTCGAGGCCGTACGAGAGGGGGTGCCACATTGCTAGTCGGAGGGTTGATGGATGACGTCAGGGCGGTGTCGGCATCGTTGTCCGGCCCGTTCTCTGGGCGCTGTGGTCGACACAGAATCAACGACGGGGTCGCCACGACGCCGCGGCAGTTCGCGTTCACCACCCGCGCCCACGTGGCGGTCGATGACGCGACCGGTGAGCCGATCGGCCTCGACGATGTCGATATCCGGGTGGGGTGGCTCCTCGATCTGGTCGCCGCGGCCGGTGGCGAGTTGGTGTCACGACTGTGGCAGCCGGCGACGTTCGACGTGCTCGCCGCCGGTCGTGACCGCCAGGACCGCAGGCTGCCCGCACAAGGCCATGTCGCCGCGGCCCGCCTCGGCTGGAACCCCATCTATCCGGACGGGGTCTACGTGCCGTCGCGGGTCACGCGGGTGGTGACCGCGCAGGTGACGGCAACCCTGCGGACCCTGGCCTACCGGGATACCGCGATCGCGGCACTGTCGGCCCGATTCGACCCGGCCACCGGGGCTGTGGCACCGCCGACCGGGTCGGGCGACTCTGTGCCGTCGGGCTTTGCGCGGGGCGTGCAACGTCAACTCGTCGCATGCGCCCGCCGCGGTGGCGCGGCACCGGCCGGCCGGTTGCGGATCACCGACCTGCAGGAACCGCCGCAGACGAGCGCGATGGCCCAGCTGTCGGCCGCCGACCGGCAGCTCGCACGGATCACCGTGACAGGACGGGAGCTGGTGTTGACGGTGAAGCTGCCCACCAGCGAAACCCCGGCGGGGCGGGCGCAGTGGCGGCGGGTCCGGCTGACCGCCGCCATCCCCGCGCACCTGCACGACAGAACGGTCACCGACTGGCACCTGCCGACCCTGGTCCTCGACCGCCGGGGCCTGTTGTGGCGGTGCGCGGCGACCGAACTCGTCCCCGCAGCCGACCCGGAATCGGCGACCGTCGCGGTGGGGGTGGATTGGTCTCCGTCCACGCTCGGTGCCGCCGCCATCACCGCCGACAGCCCTGAGGGGCTGTTGTCGGATTACCGGGGCTGGAC
>NZ_JBHWUE010000043.1:0-87652 GCF_042738615.1 Rhodococcus sp. NPDC059968 | reverse complement strand
ATATACACTCTAATTTTCGTCGGCCGGTTCTTTTTTTTAAAAGATACTGGTACCTCTTACCCCCACCACACAGTGGCGGGGGGGGCCCGGGGCGCCCCACGACTGCGCGCGGGGCACTCCTGCATTGCACGGCCTCGCCCTACACCACCGGGATCCGATTCCCGGCCATTTCGACGTGAGCCGCTGCACAAATTCGTGGTGATCCCCACCACATAACAGCGGGGTAACGAATAGGGTCCGAAACGATATCGAGGCCGGTTGACCTGCGCAAACAAGGAAAATTTGCCGTCGACGCCGGACAGCTGTCCACCATTTTCGCCAGGTGAACTGCGGGCGAAGCTCCCGTACGGTCGCTCTCGGCCCGAAACAACCGGGCGAAAGCCGGCCCGCCGCTGCTAGCTCTGCCCCGCGGGTTCGGAATCCCCGAAACCTTCGAGGGGCAGGGACGCGGCACAGAATCGCAGCCCGGCGTGACGACGCTGACGTCGTCGCCCGCAGGCCGGCCACGCCAGCAAGCGCGGAGAGGATTGACCCGCATGACCAATCACAGCATCAGCAAGCGTGCCCTCGGCTGGATCGCCGTCACCGGAGCCGTCGTCGCCGTCCCACTCGGACTGAGCACCGGCACCGCCTCCGCCGCTTCCCACAACTGGGACGGCGTCGCCCAGTGCGAGAGCGGCGGCAACTGGGGAATCAACACCGGAAACGGCTACTACGGCGGCCTGCAGTTCTCGCAGAGCACCTGGGAGGCCAACGGCGGCGCCGGTTCGGCATCGAGCGCCAGCAAGGCCGAGCAGGTCCGCGTCGCCGAGAATGTTCTCGCGACGCAGGGCCAGGGTGCGTGGCCGGTGTGCGGTCAGTACCTGTCCACCGGTGGCGGCGGCGTCGCCGAGGCTCCCGCACCCGCTCCGGAGCCCACCCCGGCTCCCGCCCCCGCGGCTCCGGCTCAGGTCCAGGCACCCGCCCCGGTCCAGCCCGCCGCACAGCAGGCACTGGACTCCGCGCGTCAGGTCGCCGAGCAGAACGGCTACGGGCAGCAGTTCCAGCAGCTGGTGGACGCCAACCCGCAGTTGGTCGACGCACTGCGCTGATCTTCCGATCAGACATAACGAGGCCCTGTCATCCGAACCGGATGACAGGGCCTCGTTCTCTCTGCGGCTGAAGCGCCTCTACTTCGGGATCGCCTCGTACGCGGCGACCGCCTTCTGGACGCGGGCGAGGGCGGCGCCGTAGGCCGCGAAGTCACCGCTGCGCTGCGCCGACGTCAAGGCGTCGAGCGACGCGTCCAACTCCGCCACGGCCGCCGAGACATCCGTGCCGGACGGCGGTGTCGCCGGGGCGGTCGGCGCCGGTGCCGCACCCTGACCGGTTGGCGGCGTGGCTCCGGTCTCCGGAGGCGTTCCTTCTTCCGCACTGGGTGCCGTCGCCACCGAGCCCGTGCCGGCACCGAACACCTGGTCGAGCGCCTGCGCCAACGTCGGGGCGTACCCGACGCGCACACTGTTACTCGGCGGTGGCTCGCGGTAGCTCACCAGCACTCGGGACAGCTGCGGGAACGTCGACGTGTTCGGGCCCGTCGAACTTCGCTCCGTATACATCGGTTCGACGTAGAGGATGCCGCCGTCCGCGATCGGCAAGGTCAGCAGGTTGCCGTACTGAATCTTGTTCGATCTCTCGAGCAGGGTTCTCTCCGACGCCACCCGTGGATCCGAGATCATCGAGTTCTGCGTCTGCTGCGGACCCTGGGTCTGCGTGTCGGTCGGCAACTGGAGCACCGTGAACTTGCCGTAATTCTCCGGATCCGATTTCACCGACAGATATGCGGACAGGAACTCGCGACTGTAACCCACCATCGCACTGGTCAGATTGAACGACGGTTTCCCGGTCTCGGGATCACCGACCAGCACGTAGTACGGCGGCTGGTTCGCGCTCGTGTCGATCGTGGGATCGCTCGGCACCGACCAGAACGCGTTGTTGGTGAAGAACTCCTTCGGATCGTCCACGTGGTACTTGGCGAGCATCTCTCGCTGCACCTTGAACAGGTCCTCGGGATAGCGGAAGTGCGCACGCAGCTCGTCGGGAATCGAATCCGCCGGCTGAACCGCATCCGGGAACACACCCATCCACGCATCGAGCACCGGATCGTTCTGGTCCACCTGGTAGAGCTTCACGGTGCCGTCGTACGCGTCGACGGTGGCCTTCACCGAGTTGCGGATGTAGGACACCTCCTTACGGGGCAGCAGGCGGCCGGTGTTCTGGTCGATGCTGTCCTCGACGAGTCCGTCGAGCGAACTGCGCTGGGCGTACGGGTAGTCCTGCAGAGTGGTGTAGGCGTCCACGATCCACACGACCTTGCCGTCGACGACGGCCGGGTACGAGTCGCCGTCCGCGGTCAGCCACGGGGCGACGTGCGTGACCCGGTCCCGCGGGTCCCGGTTGTAGATGATCTTGGAATCCGAACCGATGGCACCGGAGAACAGGATATTGCGCTCGGTGTACTTGGCCGCGAACGCCAACCGGTTGAACCAGTTGCCGATCGGCACACCACCCGAACCGGTGTACGTGTAGCGCGACGTGTCGGTGTCGTACTCCCGCGGGTCCGAACCCTCGGATCCGCCGACGATCGCGTAGTCGGCGTCCGTGTCGGCGATGACCTCGCCGTAGTAGATGCGCGGCTGCTCGACCGGAATGACCTGATTACCCGCCTCCTGCGAGGCGATGTCGCTGACCATATAGACGGGGTAACCGCTGTTACTGTTGGCGGCTTCCTCCGCGGACTCGCCGGCAGCGGCGTTCACCCGGTTCGCGGGGGCCGCGACCAGCCCGTTGCCGTGCGTGTAGACCGTGTGCTTGTTGATCCAGTCGGTCTGGTTACCCGTCAGGCTCTTGGACGACAATTCGCGCGCCGCGACGATGTAGTCACGCAACTGCCCGTCGATGTCGTAGCGGTCGATGTCGAGCGTCGGCGGGAAACCGTAGAAGTTCTTCAACTGCTGCTGCTGGGTGAACGTCCGCGACAGGATGTTCGGATCGAGCAGTCGCGTGTTCTCGATGGTCGTGACGTCGGCGGGCACGTCCCGCGGCGGCGTCGTTCCGTACCCCTGATAGTCCTGGTACTCGACCTTGTCGTCGGTGATTCCGTATGCCTGTCGGGTGGCGGCGATGTTCCGCTCGATGTACGCGCTCTCCTTGTCGGCGGCGTTGGGACGCACCGAGAACTGCTCCACCACGAGCGGCCACACCGCGCCGACCAGGATCGAGGAGAGCACGAGAAGAGCTGTCGCCATTGCGGGAATCCGCAGATCGCGGAGGAAGATCGCCGCGAAGAACGCGCCCGCACAGATGACCGCGATGGCCAGCAGGATCAGCTTCGCCTGCAGCACCGCATTCATGTCGGTGTAGCTACCACCGGTGAACGTGGGTTCCTTGCGGCTACTCGACAGCAGCGAGTAGCGGTCGAACCAGTACGCGACTGCCTTGAGGAGAATGAACGTTCCCGCGAGCACCGCCAACTGGACTCGCGCCGCATTGGTCAGTGCCCCGCCCCGGCCCGCCAGCTTGAGACCGCCGAAGATGTAGTGCGTCACCAGGCTCGCGAAGAACGCCAGCAGAACCGCGACGAACAGCCAGTTGAGGACGAAACGGTAGAACGGCAGATCGAACGTGTAGAAGCCGACGTCGAGGCCGAATTCGGGATCGGCGACGCCGAACGCGCCGCCGTTGATGAACAACTGCACCGTCACCCAGCTGGACTGGGCGATCAACCCGGCGAGCAGTCCCACCGCGATCGGAATGGCCAGGCCGAACAGGCGCAGCCGAGTCATCACCGTGGTGCGGTACCGCGCCACCGGATCGTTGGGACCCGACACCGGGACGAACACCGGCCGCGAACGGTAGGCGAGCAGCAGTGCCAGCCAGACGATTCCGCCGACCACGACCCCGACTACGAGGAAGAGCAGCAGACGGGTGACGAGGACCGTGGTGAAGACACCACGGAATCCGACCTCACCGAACCACAACCAGTCCGTGTAGGTACTGATGAGCCGAGGGCCCACCAGCAACAGGGCCGCGACGACAAGCGCCAGCACCAGCAGCACTCGGCTGCGTTTGGACAACGACGGTAAACCTGCGGGGGGCCGCATGCCCACGTGCCACACTCCAAGAACTCGGCGACGCTGTCGCGCCGCGATCATCTGCACCGTTCGTTCGTCCACACCCGAACAGCGAGGGCGTGACCGTTTCGTCCCACTCTACGTAACAACCGAGAGATGCCGCCGCCGGTCCTGTTCCGGGGGTGCGAAGATGGGTCTCGTGAGTGAAGAGAATGTGAACCGAGTGACGGACGCCCTCGCCCGCTGTGTGCGCGAGGTGGTCGAATTCGTCGATGCCGGAGGGTGGGATCAGCCGCCCCAGATGTTCGCACTCGTCCCGACCGAACTGCTCGCGGCCGCCGAACCGAGCCTGCTCGACCAACTCGCCGACGGCGCGGAATTGACGCCGGTGGAACAGGATCCGTTTCCCGACGACATCGACGGCGGGTCGCGCGCACTCGACGAGTTCCTCGCCACCACCAGTTGGCCGGAGTCCGTGGTGGGGTGCGCCCTCGTTCAGGAGATCGTCGTTCTGCCGCCCGAGGCGGAGTCCGATCTCGACGACGCACTCGTCCCCCTGCTGTCCGATCGCGATGCCGCCGACGACGCCGCGCGGGCCGCGGCCGAGTCGCACCCCGACCGCCGGTCCGCCCGGTTGATCGCCGCCGTGCTGCGCGACGGACCGTCGTTGTGCCTGATGCAGTTGCGCCCCGACGAGGACGCCGACCCGTACGCCGGGATCGAACTCCTCACCTACGAGGATCTGGCGCCGAATCTCATCAGCGCGTTGTACGCCACCCTCGACGCGACCGAGGAGGACTGACCGCTCAGCAGTGCGGCGCGTCGGCTCCGGCATCGATAGCCTCGAGCGCGTCGACGGCTCCGTCGAGGTTCTCGACCTTCACCAGCCGGAGCCCGTCGGGTGCACCCTGGCGTGCTTCGTCGCAGTTCTTCGCCGGCACGAGGAACGTCTCGGCGCCCGCCTCCTCCGCGGCGATCAACTTGTACTTGATGCCGCCGATGGGGCCGACGTCGCCGTCGGAGTCGATCGTTCCGGTGCCGGCTACGAACTTGCCACCGTTGAGTTCGCCCGGGCTGAGTTTGTCGATCACGGCGAGGGTGAACATGAGCCCTGCCGAGGGGCCGCCGACGTCGGCGAGGTTGAAGTCGATCGTGAACGGGACGTCCGGGATCTCCTCGGGAGTGATCCCCAGGTAGCCCTTGGACTCGTCGTCCGGGCGTGCGCCGAGCACCACCCGCACCGTCGTCTCCGCGCCGTCACGCCGGATCACGATCGGCACCTCGGTGTTCGGGGGCACATCGGCCACCGCCTCCTGCACGCCACCGACCGTCGACACCGGCTTCCCGTCGACACTCACCAAGACGTCGCCCTCGCGCAGTAGTCCGTTGGAGGGGCCGTCCTCACCGACCTTGGCGATCCGCAGGTCCACCGGCTGGCCCAGGAAGTGGAGTGCGGCGAGTTCGGCGCTGTCCTCCGACTGCTGGAAGTCGGCGTCGTTCTCCTGCTTGACCTCGTCCTTCGACTTGTCGGGCGGGTAGACCTCCTCGCGGGGGACGATGCCCTGCCGCCCACTGGCCCACAATCCGAACGCTTCGAACACGTTGAGGTCGTCGCGGACGGCGACCGTCGTCATATTGAGGTGGCCGGTGGTGTCGTCGACCTCCGTTCCCTCGATGGCGACGACTTCCTCACCACCCACTTCGCCGAGCGTGTTGAACGTGGGTCCCGGCCCGAGGGCCACATACGGCACCTTGATCACCGTGCCGAGAATTCCGAGTACCACGATCGGGGCCAGCGCAGCCAGAAGCGTCACGATCCGTCGATTCACCTGGACCAGCGTAGAGCGCGAACCCGTAGACGCCGCTGTCGGCCGTCCGCGTGTTCGCCGTCAGCGTGACGTGGTGGACAGCCACGGAACCATGCGCCTTGTACCGTTGAGTCATGAGCAATCCGCCCTTCGGCTTCTCCAAACCCGACGACGATCCCGATCGTGACAAGAACACGGGGGATCAGAACGGGCCCGACCGCGACAAGAACGCGGGCGGTTCCGACGACTTCGGTTTCGGGGCGGGTGGTTTCCCCGCCGGGGGCTTCGACCCGGCCTCCCTCGGCCAGATGCTGACCCAGTTCGGCCAGATGCTGAGCGGGATGGGCACGTCGATGGGTTCCGGGGAGCAGACCGGCCCGGTCAACTACGAGATCGCGAAGAAACTCGCGCGCCAGCAGATGGGGTCCGTCGCGCCCATCACCCAGGGCAACTCCGAGGCGATCGCCGATGCCTCACGGCTCGCCGAACTGTGGCTCGACGCCGCGACGACGCTGCCCGCGGGCGCGACGAAGACTGTCGCGTGGACGCCCAACGACTGGCTCGACAACACCCTCGACACCTGGAAGCGGCTGTGCGACCCCGTCGCGGAGAAGGTGTCCGGCATGTGGGTGCAGGGGCTGCCCGAAGAAGCGCAGCAGATGGCAGGCCCGATGATCGGGATGATGAGCCAGATGGGTGGCCTCGCGTTCGGCTCCCAGCTCGGCCAGGCCCTGGGCCAGCTGTCGAAGGAGGTGCTCACCTCCACCGACATCGGTCTCCCCCTCGGTCCGGCAGGCACGGGCGCACTGCTCCCCGCCGCGGTGGAGCGGTTCAGCAAGGGGCTCGAGCAGCCCGACCGCGAGATCCTCGTCTTCCTCGCCGCACGCGAGGCCGCCTACCAGCGCCTGTACAGCCACGTCCCGTGGCTGCGTCAGCGTCTCCTCGCCACCGTCGAGGAATACGCCCGCGGCATCACGATGGACTTCTCGGCCATCGAGGACATGGCGAAGGGACTCGACCCGTCCGCGCTGACCGATCCGTCGCAGCTCGAGAACATCCTGCAGCAGGGCGCGTTCGAACCGCAGACCACACCCGAACAGAAGCAGGCGCTCGAGCGACTCGAGACACTGCTCGCCCTCATCGAGGGCTGGGTCGAGGTCGTCGTCGCGTCGGCGCTGAACGACCGCCTTCCCGGCGTCGCGGCCCTCAGCGAGACGCTGCGCCGTCGGCGTGCGACCGGCGGACCCGCCGAGCAGACGTTCGCGACGCTCGTCGGACTCGAACTGCGTCCCCGTAAGGTCCGGGAGGCCGCGCAGCTGTGGACCCGCCTCACGTCCGAGTCGACCGTCGACGCCCGTGACGGTGTGTGGGCCCACCCCGACCTGTTGCCCGACTCGTCCGATCTCGACAGCCCGGATTCGTTCGTCGAACGTGTGCTCGGCGGCGGCGACGGCGGCGACTTCGACAATCCGATGGCGCAGCTGGAGGCAACCGAGGCCCGCGAGCGGGCCGAGGAGGCCGAACGCGGCAAGTCCGGCAAGGACGACCAGCCCGAGTCCTGACCTCCTGATCTCACCAATTTTCGATAGCGGGAAATCCACAGGTCGAAGCGCGTTTCGGCCTGTGGACAACCCGCTTTTTCCGCGCTGATGCCCGGTCGTGGCCTGCGATCCTCAGCGGGTGACCATCCAGCCCACACCTCACGTCGGTGTCACTCTCGATCCCCGGATCGCCGTACTCGTCCGCCCTGACGGGCGCGTGCAGTTCGGCTGGGATCCCGAGCGCGCGCTCGTACTCGCCCCGCCGCCCGGTGTCCGGACCGAGCAACTCCTCGCCGTCGTCCGACTGCTCGACGGGAAGAACTCGCGGCCGCACATCCTGTGGACTGCCGTCGGGCACGGCCTGGCACCCACGGACGTGTCGAAGCTTCTCGGCGACCTCGACCGGGCCGGTCTGATCGATGTCGCCGGCACGTCCCCCGTCGCGGACACGATCCCGATCCGCGTGCACGGGCGCGGACCGCTGTCGGATGCGGTGTCGGCCGGACTCACGGACGGCGGCATCCGAGTCTCACGCTCCTTCCGTTATTCCGCCGACGGCGACGTCCGGCGGTGGAACGCCCTGTGCGTCGTGCTCGCGGACGATCTGGTGGCGGACCCTCGGCTCGTCGCGGATCTGGTCCAGAACGGGATACCGCACCTGCAGGTCCGGCTGCGTGACGGTCGCGGTGTGGTCGGCCCGCTGGTGCTCCCGGGCCACACCAGTTGCCTGCGGTGCGCCGACCTTCTCCGCGCCGCGTACGACGAGGACTGGCCGCACCTGTCCGCTCAGCTCCTCGGGACGGTCGGGCACGCGAGCCCCGCCGTGATCATGGCCACGGCCGCAGTCGCCCTCGGCCAGCTCGAGGCCGTCTTGTCCGCCCCGCGAGGCGCGCCGCCCAGCAGCCTCGATACGACGCTCGAGATCGATCTCGGCGCGCACCGGCTGGTGACCCGGCGCTGGCCGCGGCAGGCGAGCTGCAGCTGCACGTATCTGGCACCCGCCGTGGGCGAATCGAACCGGCTTCGGTCATGATGCATGATGGTGGGGTGTCCGACATCCCCCGCAGGAGTTCCGCCCGCACCGCCAAACTCGCGAGCATCCCGTTGGGGATCGCGGGGCGTGCTGCGATGGGCTTCGGCCGGAAGCTGACCGGCGGCGACAGGGACGAGATCGACGCCCAGCTGAGCGCGAAGGCCGCCGAGCAATTGTTCGCGGTCCTCGGCGAACTCAAGGGCGGCGCCATGAAACTGGGGCAGGCGCTCAGCGTCATGGAGGCGGCGATCCCCGAGGAGTTCGCGGAGCCCTACCGTGAATCGCTGAACAAGCTGCAGGCGCAGGCGCCTCCCCTGCCCGCGCGGGCAGTCCACAGAATGCTCGACCAGCAGCTGGGCACCAAGTGGCGTGACCGGTTCCAGTCGTTCGACGACACCCCGACCGCATCGGCCAGCATCGGCCAGGTGCACCGCGCGGTGTGGGCCGACGGTCGCGACGTGGCCGTCAAGGTTCAGTACCCCGGCGCGGACGAGGCCCTGCGCGCCGACCTGAAGACGCTCGGCCGGTTCGCGGGACTGTTCGCCTCGGTCATGCCCGGCGTCGACGTGCGCCCGGTCATCGACGAGTTCACGGCCCGCACCGAGGAAGAGCTCGACTACCGGATCGAGGCGAACAATCAGCGCCGCTTCGCCAAGGTGTACGACGGGGATCCGCAGTTCGCAATTCCGCACGTGGTCGCCAGTGCCCCCAAGGTGGTGGTCACCGAATGGATGTCGGCGAAGCCGCTGTCGGCCATCATCGCCGACGGCACCCCCGAGGAACGCAATACCGCGGGCGCATTGCTCGCGGAGTTCCACTTCGCCTCCCCCACCCGCGTCGGCCTGCTTCACTGCGACCCGCATCCGGGTAACTTCATGCTGCACAGCGACGGCCGCCTCGGTGTCATCGATTTCGGTGCCGCGGCACCGTTTCCGCACGGCCTTCCCCCGGTGCTCGGGTCGATGGTCCGGCTGGCGCTCCACGAGCAGTTCGACGAACTGACGGAGTTGCTGCACGCCAACGGATTCGTCCTGCCCGGCCGAACGGTCACCGACAAGGAGATCGCGGACTACCTGCGTCCCGTCACCGACCCGATCCGTACCGAATCGTTCCACTTCACCCGCTCCTGGCTGCAGAAGGCCGCGGGTTCCGCCACCGACTTCAACAGTGCGCAGTTCCGGACGGCCCGGGCACTGAATCTGCCTGCGGAGTATCTGATGATCTTCCGGGTTCTCGTCGGCTCGGTGGGAATCTGCGCTCAGCTGGACGCATACGCGCCGTACATGGAGATCCTCACGCGGTGGCTCCCCGGGTTCGCCGAGCCTGCCCCCGAGGACGAAGACACCGTCTGACCCGAAGTCGCAGAACGGGCGTTCGCCCGGCCCACTCGTGTGAGTGGCCGGGCGAACGCCCGAATTCTCCCGCCCCGTATCGGTTTCTACGCACAGACCAGAGTCTGCGTCTTGCGTGGACGTCCCCGGGAGCGCTTGCGGGCGATCACGACACCCTGGTCGAAGATCTCCCCACCCCACACGCCCCACGGCTCACCCCGATCGAGGGCCGCGTCGAGGCAGCGGGAGCGGATCGGGCAGGACGCGCACAGCGCCTTCGCCTGTTCCAGCTCGGTGGGAGAGTCCGCAAACCACAGGTCGGGATCATCGACCCGGCAGGGCAGGTCACCACGGGCGGACACTTTCTGAACAAATCCGCTTGTGGCGGTTGAGGTTTCGGATACTCCTCGGCATGTCACGGTAGACACGTCCTTCTCCTCTGCTCTCATTGCGACGGTCAATCTCTTCGGTTCGATGAAGTGGGTGCGAACCAGAGCCGAGGCTGCGAGCGGGAAAAGTGCTCGAACTACAAAGGCCACGGTCCGCGATGCGGGTCCGTGGCCTTGAAAAGACGGTGGGAGTTGATCTACCGAGGAATTCCTCGACAACTCCGATACACGGACTCGACTGCTGCTGCGGGACGACGACGGGCTGCCGACCAGGCAATCGCCGGTGCCGCTTCCGCCGCGTTCATGCCGAACAGTGCGGAGGCAGCAGCGACTGCCGTCTCATGTGCTTGGAACTTCGTCATTTCACTGCCACCTCCATTTCTTTTCGATCCGATGTGAACCACACGGGTCTCCCCGCGCACTGAAACCACAGTAGGCAATTCTCCAGAACCGCACAACCTATTTTTGACCTGCAGTGATGCGAACTACTTCCCTGCCCCGTGGGAATCGTTCAGCGACTACCGCTTCCCTTGATCACACCGAGGACGTCCTCGCCGAACTGCTCGAGCTTCTTCGCCCCGATCCCGGGGATCGCGACGAGCCCGCGATCGTCCTGCGGCCGCTGCTCGGCGAGAGCCGTCAACGTGTTGTCGCTGAACACCACGTACGCCGGGACACTCAGTTCCCGCGACTTCTCGAGCCGCCACGACCGCAGCGATTCGAGCAGTTCCATGTCGACGTTCGACGGGCACCCCTCGCAGCGACCGAGCATGGTCGCGGTCGTCCCGATCAGCGGTTTTCCGCACAGCCGGCACCGCGGACGCTTCTTGTTGCTCTTGACGGGCGCCGCGATCCGCGAGGCAGGTGAATCTTCGGGGATGAGTCCGTGCAGGAACCGCGAACGGCGCCGTGACTTGCGGCCGCCCTCGTTCCGGGACAGCGCCCACGACATCTGCAGGTGCTCCCGGGCGCGGGTCACGCCGACGTACAGCAACCGGCGCTCCTCCTCGACAGCCGCCTCGTCCGGTGCCGAGTTGGCGTCGCCGAGCACGTGCTGGATGGGCAGCGTTCCGTCGGTGAGCCCGACGAGGAACACGGCGTCCCACTCGAGTCCCTTGGCGGCGTGCAGGGACGCGAGTGTCACACCCTGCACGACGGGTGGGTGCCGCGCCTCGGCCCGCAGGCTCAGTTCGCGCAACAGCGCGTCGAGGGTCAACTCCGGATCCTGGGTCAGCTGTTCCTCAGTGAGCGCGACCAGCGCCGACAGCGACGACCACCGTTCGCGAGCCTGCGCACCCGCCGGTTCCGCGTCCGTCAGCCCCAGCGGAGCGAGGACCGCGCGGACGAGCGTGACCAGGTCGGCGCCGACCGCATCCGGCAGGTCGTCGCGACCCGCGGCCTGCCGCAGCGCCGCCACCGCCTGACGCACCTCGGTGCGCGTGAAGAATCCCTCACCGCCCCGCACCTGGTACGGGATGTCGAGCTTCGTCAGCGCCTGCTCGTGCACCTCGGACTGGGCGTTGATCCGGTACAGGACCGCGATCTCCGCGGCCGGAGTGCCGGACGCGATGAGCCGCTTGATCGTGCGCGCCACCCCGGCGGCCTCCGCCGGCTCGTCGTCGAACTCGACGAAACTCGGCTCCGGTCCGGAGTCGCGTTGACCGATCAGCTGCAGACGGGTGCCCGCGATCCTGCCGCGGGCCGCTCCGATCACCCGGTTCGCCATCGACACGACCTCGGGGGTGGAACGGTAGTCGCGCTCGAGGCGCACGACGGTGGCCTCGGGGAACCGGCGCGAGAAGTCGAGCAGGTAATTGGGTGTGGCGCCCGTGAACGAGTAGATGGTCTGGTTGGCGTCGCCGACGACGGTGAGGTCGTCCCGCTCCCCGAGCCAGGCGTCGAGGACACGCTGCTGCAGCGGAGTGACGTCCTGATACTCGTCCACGACGAAGCACCGGTACCGGTCGCGGAACTCCTCGGCGACAGCCGAATGCTCCTCGAGTGCCGCCGCCGTGTGGAGCAGCAGATCGTCGAAGTCGAGGAGCATCCCGTCTTGGCCCCGGGCCTTGAGTTGCTCGTAGCCGTGATACACCTCGGCGACCTTCGCCGCGTCGACCGGCGCCTCCCGGCGTAACTTCGCCACTGCCCGCGGGTAGTCCTCGGGCGCGATCAGCGAGGCCTTGGCCCACTCGATCTCACTCGCCAGGTCGCGGACGCTCTCCGTGCTGGTGGACAAGCCCACCCGTCCGGCGGCGGACGACACGACCGCGTACTTGCGGTCCAGCAGCCGCCAGTCCGTGTCGCCGATCACCTGCGGCCAGAAGTACCTCAACTGTCGCAGCGCGGCGGCGTGGAACGTGCGCGCCTGGACCTGCGCTCCCCCGTCGCCGATCCCCAGGCTGCGCAGCCGGCCGCGCATCTCGCCTGCCGCGCGTGCCGTGAACGTGACCGCCAGCACCTGGCCCGCGGCGACGTGCCCACTGGCCACGAGGTGCGCGATACGCCGGGTGATGGTCCGGGTCTTCCCTGTTCCGGCCCCCGCCAGCACACACACCGGGCCCCGGGGAGCGAGTACCGCTGCGGACTGTTCGGGATCGAGACCGGTACTCGTCACCTCTGCTGCGCCGGCTGCTGACATGGCGTCCATCATGACAGGGGCAACCGACACGGCGCGAAGCGGACGAACACCGCAGTGGGAACACACGACGGGGTCGTGGTGTTATATCCGCCGTGACTGCTACCGACACCCCTGCCCTGACCATCTACTCCACCACCTGGTGCGGCTACTGCCGGCGCCTGAAGACGCAGCTGGACGAATCCGGCATCGGCTACGAGGAGATCGACATCGAGGACGATCCGGCATCGGCGGAGTTCGTCGGCAGCGTCAACGGCGGCAACCACGTCGTCCCCACCGTCAAGTTCGCCGACGGCAGCACCGCGACCAACCCGTCGTTGTCGCAGGTCAAGACGCTCCTCGGCGTCTAGGACTCCGTCGCTGCTCCCGCCCAGGACTCGATGATTCCGCGGGCGATGGAAATCGAGCCCGGGAGCAGCAGCGGGGCGTCGGTGTCCGACGCCCAGTCGCCGAGTTCGAGTGCCGTGCGCACCTCGTCCCGGGTGAACCACCGGGCCTCGGCGATCTCGCCGTCCGCGAACGTCAGCGGGGCCTCGGGATCGCCGACGGCCGCGAACCCGATCATCACCGAACGGGGAAACGGCCACGGCTGACTGCCGAGGTAACGCACGTCACGGACGTCGACACCCACTTCTTCCTTGATCTCCCGCACGACGCACGTCTCGAGCGATTCACCGGCCTCGACGAATCCGGCCAGGATCGAGAACCGCCGCGCCGGCCACGTGGGCTGCCGGGCCAGCAGGACGCGATCTCCGCCGTCGTGCACGAGGCAGATGACCGCCGGATCGGTGCGGGGGAACTCCTCGTGCCCGGTGCTCGTCGAGATCCGCGACCACCCCGACATCGTCGGCTCCGACGGCGCACCGTCCAGCGCGCTGAAACCTGCGCTGTCGTGCCAATTGAGCATCGCGAGGGCCCCCGTGAGCACGCCGGCGTCCGCGTCGTCCAGCGTCCCGCCCAGAATCCGGAGATCGGCCAGCTCGCCGGTCAGCGCCTGCACCCGCACCGCCCACACGTGCCGGTCCTTGCGGATGCCGAGGAACACCGCCCCCCGTTGCGGTTCCGGGCCGAGTTCGGTGGCGTCCGCGAACACCAGTCCGTCGTCGCCTACCCGCACCTGTCCGCGGTGATTGACGCGCAGCAGCAGCGCATCCCGCCAGCCCGCTCGCAGCGCGTCCGTGTCCGAACGCAATTCCTCGGCCCGCCCGACAGCGGAGCGGGACAGGAGCGGGGTGTCGTTCAGCCGGAATGCAGTCACGCCGTCGACACTACTGCCGATCAGTTCGCGACCCGACGGATGTACAGCAGTCGGTCGTTCTCCTCGATCGAATCGACCTCCGGTGAGCCGACCCGGATCAGCCGCCCGTCCCGCACCACACCGAGCACGATGTCCGCGAGGTGACGCGGGGAGCCGCCGATCTCGTCCCGCTCCACCGGGCGCTCCGCGATGGCGAAACCGGCCTCCGGAGTCAGGAGGTCCTCCATCATCTCGACGACGCTCGGCGTCTTCGTGGCGATGCCGAGGAGCCGGCCCGCGGTCTCGGAGGACACGACGACCGAATCGGCGCCGGACTGCCGGAGCAGATGTGTGTTCTCGGATTCGCGGATCGCCGCGACGATCTTCGCCTTCGGTGCGATCTCGCGGGCCGTCAGCGTCACCAGCACCGCGGTGTCGTCACGGTTGGCCGCGACGATGATCGCCGACGCATTCTGCGCGCCCGCCAACCGCAGCACGTCCGATTTGGTGGCGGACCCGTGGACCGTGACGAGGCCCTTGCTGGCCGCCGAGTCGAGCACCACGTGGTCGGTGTCGACCACCACGATCTCCGATGGCGGAACGTCGTCGCCGAGCATCGCGTCAATCGCGGTGCGTCCCTTGGTTCCGTAGCCGATCACCACGGTGTGATTGCGCACGTGCTGCCTCCAACGCTGAATTTTGAACGCCTGCCGGGAGCTCTGCGTGAGCGCGGAGAGAGTCGTACCGACCAGGACGATGAGGAAGAAGATTCGAAGAGGCGTGATCAGGAGAACGTTGACGAGCCTCGCGGACGGGGTGAACGGCGTGATGTCGCCGTAGCCCGTCGTCGACAACGACACCGTCGCGTAGTAGATGCAGTCGAGCAGCGACAATTCGTTGTCCTGCGCGTCGCGGTAACCCGCCCGGTCGATGTAGACGATGAGAACCGCCAACCCCAACGCCGCCAGGGCGATACCCACGCGGCGGTAGATCGCCCGCGCCGGACTGGTCTGCAGCTCCGGAATCCGGAGCACACCCACCAACGCGAAGTCGGGCCGGTCGGTCAGGGTGTCCGACCTGCTCAATCTCTCACGCAGCCTACCGGCCATATGTTCGTCTCCACGTTGCACTGAACTCCGACATCGGCTGGCAGCCTATCCCCGATTGCGCCATCGGTGACATGTCGGAGCCTCGTTGTCGCGAACCGAGTTGTTCGGGCAAGCTGGCGTCATGCAACGAGAGAGCCCCACACCACGACCGAGCCAGAAGCCCGCACTCCGCCTTGCCGCGCTGCTGCTCGGCGCGGGCACGATGCATTTCGTCGCCCCCAAGTTCTTCGACTCCATCGTCCCCACCCAGCTTCCGGGCGAGGCCCGCACCTACACGTACGTGTCGGGGGTGGGCGAGCTCGCCATCGGTACCGCGCTCGCCGTGCCGCGAACCCGCAGGCTCGGTGGCGGCCTCGCTGCTCTGCTGTTCGTCGCCGTCTTCCCCGCCAACGTCAACATGGCGGTGGACTGGCTGAAGAGCTCCAAGACGACGAACGTGCAGAAAGCCGGTGCACTGCTGCGCCTTCCGTTGCAGATCCCGCTGGTCACCGAGTCGCTGAAGGCTCGGCGTCAGGCCTGATCTCCGCTTCGGAAGAACCGGCCGAACGGAGCAGACGGGCGAGCGCGTCGGCGTCGGGCAGGTGGTCCGGCGCGATCGTCCGTCCGGTCCGCACGTAGTGGAACGCGGCGCGCACCCGCTCGATCGGAACGTCCACCAGCTCGGCCCACGCCAGCCGGTACGCGGCCAACTGCATCACGACGGCCTTCTCGTTGGCCGCGCTCGGTTCGGCTCCGGTCTTCCAGTCGATCACCGTCCACCCGCCGTCGGGGTCGGTGAACACCGCGTCGATCCGGCCGCGCAGCACGGTCCCGGCCACCGACGTCTCGAACGGCACCTCGACCTCGGTCGGGTTGCGGTCGGCCCAGGACGAGCGCAGGAACGCATCCTGCAGGGTCGCGAGGTCGATGTCCGGGCCCGCACCCGTGTCGGCGGCACCGGGCAGCTCGTCGAGGTCGAGCAGCCGGGTGGCCCCGAAGCGGCGCTCCACCCAGGCGTGGAACGCGGTGCCGCGCCGGGCCAGCGGATTCGGCGGGTACGGCAGCGGACGCCGCAGCCGGGCGGCCAGGGCGTCCGGGTCGGCTTCGAGTTCGACGAGCTGGCTCACCGACAACTGACCGGGCAACACCACCTCGGTGCGGGCGTTCGCCCGCGCTTCCCGCTCCGCGAGAAGGGCGTCGACGTCGGCTGCCCAGTTCTCGGGATCGTCGTCCTCGCCGGCCGGCACCGGCTCACCGACGCTCTTCAGCGCCGCGACGACCAGCGCCGCGCCCCGCTCGACCGACTCGCGGCGGATCCCGAGCGGATCCCGCGGCCACACCGCCGACTTGGGGGTACTGGTCAGCGGGTTCTGCTCCTCGGGTTCTGGTGCGGGCGCCCAGATGTCGACGACCCCTATTCCCTCGTGCTCCTCGTCGGTCACGGTTTCGCGTAGTTCGGTGAGGAACTCCGACGGACCCTTCGGCTCGGTTCCCGATTCTGCCCAGTGGTGACCCGAAGCGAACAGCACCCGTTCGGTCCGGGTGAGTGCGACGTAGAACAACCGGCGGTCCTCGTCGAGTTTGCGCGCGGCCAGCGCCGCCTTGTGGGCCTTCACGGTCTCCTCGAGGTCTTTCCGGTCGTACAGGTTCTCGAGTTCGAGAACGGGCACGCCGTCTGCCGACTCCCCCGGCCGCGCACGATCGCCGCGCAGTGAGGGCGGCAGTTCACCGACGGCACCGAGCCAGGACCCGGACGCCGTCCGCGACGGAAAGACGCCGGCCGTGAGGTGCGGTACCGCCACCACTTCCCACTCCAGCCCCTTGGCGGAGTGCACCGTCAGCACCTGGACGCGGTGCGGATCCACCTCGACTTCGCCCGGCGCCAAACCTTTTTCGACCGATTCCGCGGCGGACAGGAACGCGAGCAGGCCGGTGACGGTGGCCGACGTGCGGCTCGCGTATCCGGCGACGACGTCGGCGAAGGCGTCGAGATGTTCACGGCCGGCACTCCCCTGCGCCGACCGACGCGTCCGGGCCTGTGCCTCGATGCCGATACCCAGCGCCCGTTCGACCTCGGCCACCAGCTCGGTGAGTGGCTGCCCGATCCGCTCACGCAGAGACGCCAACTCCGCCGCGACGGCGGTGATCCGCGCGTAGCCGACCTGCGAATAACGTTCGGCGGGACCGGGATCCGCCAGTGCGTCCGCCAGCCCGGCCTGCTCCGCGTGTTCACCGGGAAGCGCCTCGCCGACGGCGTCGGCCAGAGCGGACGAATCGGTGACGGCGCCGGTGGTGCCGTAGCCGGTTCCGATGGCCAGTTCGGAGGCTCGCCGCGACAGCGCCGTAAGGTCGGCCGCCCCGATCTGCCATCTCGCCCCGGTCAGCATCCGCACGGCGGCACTGCCCGCCATCGGGTCGGCGACCACCCGGAGCATCGCGATCACGTCGGCCACCTCGGGCGTGTGGAGCAGTCCGCCGAGACCGACCACTTCGACCGGCAGCCCCCGGGACCGCAGGACCTCCGCGATCGGTGCGGCGTCCGCGTTGCGGCGGATCAGCACCGCGGCGGTCGGTGGGTCCTCGTCCCGGCTCGTGGCGTCCGCGTACTGTTCGGCGATGCGGTCGGCCACCCATTCGCGTTCCTGCACGACGTCACCTGTGAGGGCCAGCCGCACATCGCCCGGGACGGCCTGTGGTCGTGCCCGCAGCGTGCTGACCGGCACGCCCCGCTCACGCAGGGACGCCGACGCCATGTTGGCCAGCGCCAGGGCCTCCGGCGGGTTGCGCCAGCTCGTGAGCAGTTCCAGGGTCGGCGCCGGATCTCCGTTCGCCAGCGGGAAATCCGTCGCGAAGCGGGGCAGGTTGGCCGCCGAGGCACCACGCCAGCCGTAGATCGACTGCATGGGGTCGCCCACCGCGGTGAGCGCGAGTTCGCCGTCGAGACCGCCGCCGAACAGCGACGACAGGAGCACCCGCTGCGAGTGTCCCGTGTCCTGGTATTCGTCGAGGAGCACCACCCGGAAACGTGTGCGCTCGGCGAGTCCGACCTCGGGATGGTCCGCGGCGACCCGTGCCGCCAGCGACATCTGGCTGCCGAAGTCGAGCGCACCTTCCCGGCGCAGCGTGTCCGCGAGACGCTGCACCAGCGGAAGAAGCTCCACCCGGCGGTGCTGGGTGTCGAGGATGTCGAGCAGTTCCTTGCCGGGGCCGCCGCGCTGCCGCGGTCCGGCGGGCAGGGTGTGGACGAGCTTGTCGAGCTCGGTGTGCGCCTCCCGCAAATCGTCCGGTTCGACGAGGTGCTCGGCCAGTTGCCCGGACAGCGCGAGCACGGCTTCGGTGACGGACGCCGGGTTCCGGTCGGTGTCGAGGTCGCCGTCCCACGAGCTGACCACCCGGTGCGCCAGCTGCCACAGTTCCGTCTCCGACAGGAGCGTCGCCGACGGTTCGATGGGCAGCAGGAGCCCGTGCTCGGACAGCAGTCGCCCGGCATAGGAGTGGTAGGTGCTGACTTCCGGTTCGCCCGCGAGGATCCGCGATCGCAGGTCGCCGCCCGGGTCGACCCTGCGGAGCAGGTCCGACCCCGCCAGCCGGGCAAGGCGTTTCCTGATCCGGGCGGTCAGCTGCTGCGCCGCCTTGCGGGTGAACGTCAGCCCCAGCACCGCCTCGGGGTCGACGACACCGTTGGCCACCAGCCAGACGACGCGGGCCGCCATCGTCTCGGTCTTGCCCGCGCCTGCCCCCGCGACGACGAGGGTCGGGCCGAGGGGGGCCGCGATGACTGCGGCCTGCTCCGGAGTCGGTGGGTGCTGCCCCAGGCCGATAGCGAGTTCCACCGGGTCGATACGGATCATCATTCCGACGTCACCTGCCGTCCCTCGTCGTGCGCGGGGCAACTCGTGCGCACCGGGCAGTGCCGGCAACCGTCGTTGACGCGGGCGAGGAACTCCGGCCCCTTGGTGGCCGCCGCTGCCGCGTGGATGACCGCGAGCGACGTCTCGAGGTCCTCGTCCGACAGCGGTGCCTGCACCCGCTGGGTCGCGCCTTCCTTCTTGTGCGGTTTGGCGACGAAGACCAGCCGCGCACCACCCGGTTTCGACGCCGGCTCCCCGTCGATCGCGCCGGTCGCCGCCGCCACCTGGTACGCCGCCAGCTGGGCGTGCTGCTGGGCGTCGTCCTTGGTGACCGGTGAGCGGGCGGTCTTCACGTCGACGATGACGGGCCTGCCCTCGGCATCGCGCTCGAGCCGGTCTATCCGCCCCCGCAGCCGGATCGTCGGGGAACCCTCTTCCCGCGGTTCCAGGACGCCGTCGACCGCCACCTCGACGCCAACCTCGGTGAGTTCGGACCGGGTGTTGCCCAGCCAGGAAGTGAACGTGGCGAGCATGTCCCGGGTGCGGTCGAGTTCGCGCCGTGAGTACCACTGAGATCCCAGATCGATCGACTCCCAGGCGTTCTCGAGCGCGCGTTCCACCTGATCGGGCGGGATCCGCCCGGCGAGCGCCTGCACCAGCGTATGCACGAGCGTACCGGCGATGGCGTGGGTGTTGTCTCCGTCCGTCCCGCCGTGGCGTTCGAGCAGCCACCGCAACGGGCACGTGTTGAGCAGGTCGATGGTGGACGGCGACAGCGACACCGGCCCGTCCTCCTCGTTCCACAACGCCACGCCGGTGCTCGGTTCGGCGGTGCCGTACCACTGGTCCGGGTGTGCGCCGCGCACTCCGGCTTCGGCGAGCCGGGCGAGTTGGCGCGCCGCGCGTTCCTGTCGGGCGGGATCGGATTCCGCGACGTCCGGATCGCAGACCACGCTGCGCAATTCGGCGACGAGGGCGGGCAGGGCCAGGACCCGGGTCGCCGGATCCTCCGCATGCACGACCGCCTCCTCGACGTCCGAATCCTGGTCTCCGGCGAGCAGTTCGTCGACGAATCGGGAGTGGACGAGATCGGCGTCGCCGCTGGCCGAGTCGACCGCGGTGACGAGCAGACTCCGCCTCGCCCGGCTGCACGCCACCAGAAACAGCCTGCGTTCCTCGGCCAGAAGCGGTGCGGTGCGCGACATCCGGTCGGCGGCCGTCTCGCTGCCGTCGGACACTCCGGCCGTCAGGTCGATCAGCGCCTCGGTGCCGAGCAGGCTTCCGCGGGCCCGCAGACTCGGCCACAACCCTTCCTGCACACCCGCGACCGCGACGACATCCCATTCGCGGCCGGCAGCCGAGTGGGCGCTGAGCACCGAGACGGCGTCGACCGGAACGGCGGAGACGTTCCGCGTGGTGGGAATGGCCTGCCCGGTGAGGTAGTCGACGAACCCGGCGAGCTGCGCGCGCGGGAGGCGGTCGACGTAACTCGCCGCGGCGTCGAACAGGGCGACCACGGCGTCGAGGTCGCGGTCGGCCTGTGCCCCGATCGGACCCCCGCGAGCGGAGGCCGCCGACCAGCGGCGTTCGAGTCCGGTGGCCTGCCATGCCGCCCACAGAACGTCCTCGATGCCGCGCCCACGGTCCAGGGGCACCTTCGCCTTGCGCAGCACGGACAGCACCCGGTTCAGGGATGCCGCTTCGACGTCGGTCAGCTTGGCCGTGACCCTGCGGGTGCTGTCGGTCTCGCCCACCAGTACGAGACGGAGGAGCTCCGCGGAGTCGCGGTCGCCGCCGGACGCCAGCTCGGCGCGCCGCAGTCCCCGGCGAAGACGCCGGAGCGCCACGGGTTCTGCGCCGCCGACCGGGCCGGCGAGCAGGGCGAGAGCGTCCTCGCCCGTGAATTCCTGCCCCGACAGTGCCCGCAGCACCAGCATCAGTCCCGACACCCCGTGCTGACGGGCCAGCGGCAACTCGGACGCCGCGGTGGTGACAGGCACACCCGCACCCAGCAGGGCGCGGCGCAGCGGCGCGAGGGCGCGCGGCACCGAGCGCACGATCACCGCCATCTCCGACCACGGCACCCCGTCGAGGAGGTGGGCGCGACGCAGGGTGTCGGCGATGAGCGCAGCCTCCTTCGCCGCCGTGCTCAGGACCCGGACCGACGTCCGTCCGCCGTCCTGCGCCGGGCTCCAGATCCGATGCGGCAGATGACCCGGAAGCCGAGACGTGATCCGGGCCGCCGTGGTCGCGACCTCCGCCGAACTGCGAAAGTTGACCGGTAGCAACACCTGCCGGGGATCGCCCTTGTCGGCCAGCTCGGCGAGGAATGTCGGGTCTGCTCCGCGAAAGCCGTAGATCGACTGGTCCGGGTCGCCGGCGACGACCGTGGTGCGGGTACCGGTGCCGACGAGCCGGACGAGTTCCGCGGCCTGCGGATCGAGGTGCTGGGCGTCGTCGACGAGCAGGTGCCGCACCCGGGCCCGCTCCGTGCGCAGCAGGTCCGGGTCGGTGGCGAAGGCGGTGAGGGCCGCACCGATGAGTTCGGCGGCGTCCAGCGCAGGCGCCGTGGCCTCGGGGGCCTCGACACCGACGGCACCGCGTAGCAGCATGCCGTGCTCGTACCGGGCGGCGAACATTCCCGCCGCCACCCACTCGGGACGGGCGTGCCGCTGTCCCAGCCTGATCAGATCTTCGGGGCCGAGACCGCGCTCGCTCGAGCGCAGCATGAGGTCGCGCAGTTCGACGGCGAAGCCGCCCAGTGCCAGTGCGGGACGCAGACGTTCGGGCCACATCTCGCCGCCGTCCGCGATGTCGCCGTGCAGCATCTCGCGCAGCACGGCGTCCTGTTCGGCGCCGGTGATGAGGCGCGGGGGCGGATTTCCGTGGGCGGCGGCCTGCAGTCTCAGCACAGCGAAGGCGTAGGAGTGGACGGTGCGTACGAGTGGTTCGCGCGTGGCCCGGGGGCCGTGGTGTTCGTCGTGGCCGATGAGGGCGGCGGTGACCTCCTCGCGCACCCGGCTCGCCGCTCGCTTCGACTGCGTCAGGACGAGCACCGACTCCGGGTCTTCGCCGCCGGCGATCCGGTCCACCGCGACATCGACGAGAAGCGACGTCTTGCCCGTTCCCGGGCCGCCGAGCACCTGCCAGGGATTCCAGCCCAGGCCGAGGGACGGTGCGGTGAGGACCCGCCGCGTGGCGTCGTCCCACACCCGGGCCTCGCGGACCGGGTTCCGGCGGTGCACGAGCCTGGCACGGGGAACCGACGTCCTGGTGCGCACCGCCGATTCCGTCATGGGTGGCATTCCACCAGAACGGTCTGACATCTCGTGCAGCGACCCGATCCGGCATCATGGATCACGTGTCAGCACTGAATACGTACCTGTTCGGCGCCGAGGACGGCACGGAGATCCTCGCCCTGCACGGACTCTCCGGTCACGGCAGACGGTGGGAGGCGCTGGCCACCGACCAGCTGCCGGACGCCCGCTGGATCTCCCCCGACCTACTCGGGCACGGCCGCTCCACGTGGTCGCCGCCGTGGAACCTCGAGGCCCACGTCGCCAGCCTCGTCGACACGCTCGACGCACACGCCCACGGACCCGTCCTGGTCGTGGGCCACTCGTTCGGCTGCGCCCTGGCGCTGCACCTGTCGCGCGCAGTCCCCGACCGCGTCCGGGGACTCGTGCTGCTCGATCCCGCGATCGGGCTCGATCCCGAGCTGATGCAGTCCGTGGCGGATCTCACCATCTCCTCCCCCGACTACACCGACATCGCGGAGGCCCGGTCCGAGAAGGTACACGGCTCGTGGGGTGAAGTAGCCCGCGACGTCCTCGAGAACGAGATCGCCGAACACCTGGTGCCGCTGGCGAACGGCCGGGTCAACTGGCGACTGTCCACCCCCGCCGTCGTCACGGCGTGGGGCGAGCTCGCACGCGAGGCCATCCTGCCGCCCGCGCACCTGCCGACCGTCCTCGTGCAGGCGTCGAAGGTGCAGCCGCCGTACGTCACACCCGAGTTCCGCAAGGCTCTCACCGACCATCTGGGCGACAACCTCACCGCCGTCGACCTCGACTGCGATCACATGGTGCCGCAGGCCCGCCCCGACGAGGTCGCCGAGCTCGTCCGCACGCTCCTCTGATGGTCGCGACGACGGAGGAACAGGTCGAGGCGGTCCGCGCGCTGGTCGCGTCGATTCCACCCGGCCGGGTGGCCACCTACGGCGACATCGCCTCGGCGGCAGGGCTGTCCAGTGCGCGGACGGTCGGCTGGATCATGCGCACCGACTCCGCCGACCTCCCCTGGCACCGGGTGCTGGGCGCTTCGGGACGACCGGCGCCGCACCTCGCGCGCCGGCAGATCGCGAAGCTCGAACTCGAGGGTGTTCCCATCCGGGACGGCCGCGTGGATCTCGCGGCGGCCCGGCACCGGTTCGATCGGTCCGGCTGAGTCCCGCCCGCCTCAGCAGGTGCTCGGCGCGGGATCACCGCGGAACCGGGCGTCCATCCAGTCCAGCGCCTGGGGCAGTCCCAGCGCCGCCGCCGACAGGTGGTCGGGGGTCGGAGTGAGCAGCGTCTGCACCGGAGTGCCCGCGTCGCAGTACCGCCGCAGGGTGGTGTCGATCGAATCGACGGGGATCAGTGCGTCCGTCGGGCTGTGCCATTCGAAGATCGGCGTGGTGGGCACGCCCGGATACAGCTCCAGGCTGTTCTCCTCCATCACCTTCCACGCTTCCGGATCATCCATGAAGTTCTTGTTGTCGGTCATCTGTGATGCGCTGTGTCCGAGTCCGAACAGCATGATCTCGTTGGTACATCCGTTGCCGATCATCTGCTTCATCAAGCGGCCCTCATCGTTGAGCTGGCCGCTGACGTCGATGCGGTCCGGGTATTCGCGTTCCAGGCCCAGCGCGGCGGCCATCGCGAGACCGAACGCGGGGTGCGGGTTGGCGCCCAGTGCCTCCGCCATCTTCACCAGGTTCATCGGGGTTCCGCCCTCGGCGGCGCCGACGATGTTCAGTTCGGGGGCGTAGCTCGGTGCCAGCGCCGCCGCCCAGGCCGTGGCCATGCCGCCGCCGGAATATCCGCCCAGTCCGCTGGACGGCGCGGATGCCGTCGAGGGTGATCTGGCCACCGAGCTTCGCCGCGCCGTACGCCATCCTCGGTCCCAGATGGTCGGGCAGCGCCACTGCCCACCCGCGCGCGAGTGCGATGTTGAGTGCGGCGGCCTCGCGGATCTGGTGCAGGGGGTCGGTGGTGTAGAGCTCGGTGGCGATCTTGCACTTGTTGCCCAGCGAATTGATGATGTGCTGGTACGACACCAGCGGGCCGTCCTGGACGTGGTTCGGGGGCAGCACGTACGTGGTGTTCGCCGCGATCGGCCTGCCCTCGGAGTCGGTGGTCCGGAACAGCAGCTCCCACATCGCGCTACCGGGGAAGTAGTACGACGGCGGCAGCTGGCGGATCTTCAGGACGTCGCCCGGAGCATGGTCGGCGACATCCGTGGGTTGGATGTAGAAGGGGTCCGGGTCGGCGACGGGGAAGATGGCGTCGGCAGCGGGTGGAGACAGCAAGGGGGGCAACAGCAACGGTGGTTCTGCCGCGGAGGTGCCTGCGCCCACGAGGGCGGCAGTCATCGCGAGGACCGAGCCGAGTACAGCGGTGCCGAAGGATCTGCGGAACAACGAGCCCATGACATACCCCACAATTCAGCGAGCGGGTCGACGGCATCACTATGCCAGAGCGTCGATAAAGATCAGCACCTTTCCCGGTACCGAACTGGTCTCTGACTGATACTTGAATTCACGGGTACTTTGCCGTCGAACGCCCCCGCGTCACACGACGAGCGTCGGCGTCGCAGACATCGACGCGTCCCCGGACACGACCAGGGTGGCAAGGATATTCACGGCCGCGGTCAACTCGGACACCGGCCGCGTGAAGGGCAACCGCTGGTGGTCGTCGAACAGATGGCCGGTGCCGAATCGGGGTCCGGGAGCCAGTAGCAGGCCCCTCGACCGCGCGGCGGCGACGAGTTCCGTCGATCTCGTTCCGGCGGGGAGCATGCACCACAGGGACAGCCCCCCGGCGGGCAGCACGTACTCCCACCCGGGCAACCTCTCGTCGACCGCCGCCGCGAGCGCGTCCCGCTGCACCCCGAGGTCGCGGCGGCGCTGCGCGACCAGACGGTCGTGCCGGGCGAACAAGCGCACGGCCGCAAGCTGATCCAGCACCGAGACCGACAACTGCCTGCGCGCCATGATCTTCGCCATCTGCGCGGTACGGGCGGCCTCGGCGCGCACCCAGCCGATGCGGATACCACCCCACACGGTCTTGCTGAGACTGCCGATCGCCACCGTCGACGATTCCGGGACCGGGACGCCGAACGGCTCGAGGTCGTCCGAGCCGTCCAGCACGAGTTCCGCCGACACCTCGTCCACGACGGTCACCACGCCGTGGCGGGCCAGGGTCGCGGCCAGCCGCCGCCTGCCTTCGGGAGTCGCCCTGGCTCCCGAGGGATTGGAGAAGTCCGGCATCAGGTACGCCACCGTCGGGGCGCTCTGCCGCGCGGCCCGGTCCGCCTCGGCGACGAACGCGTCCGGGTCGGTCGCATCGATCGGCACCGGAACAGGCCTGCCGCCGGCCGCCTGCACGGACTCGACCGCGCCGGGGTAGGTCGGATGTTCGACCAGGACGCGATCGCCCGCCTCGACCAGAGCCTCGAACACCACCTCGGTGGCATCGCCCGCGCCACCGGTCACGAGGATCTGGTCCGCGGTGGTCGGGCGACCCCGGCGTGTGTAGTGGCCTGCGATCGCCGCCCGGAGCGTCGTCAGTCCGCCGGGATGGTATCCGTGCTGGGGCATGAAACGGGGCAACTCGTCGACGGCGTCCAGGTAGGCCTCCCTGAGCTCGGGGGCGGCTGCCGGCGCGGCGTTGACGAGGTCGATGACACCGTCCACCGGCGCGCCCACCATGCTTCCCCACGCCGGCGGTCCCGACGGCATCGCCACGAATGTCCCCGATCCGTGGCGCGCCGACGCCCAACCGGCCTCGCGCAGTTCGCGATACGCGGCACTGACGGTCACCCGGCTGAGCCGGAGCTCCTCCGCGAGGGCCCGTTCGGCGGGCAGCCGGACTCCCACGGCCATCGACCCGTCGGCGACCCTCTCGCGGAGGGCGTCGGCGAGCCCGCGGTACAGCGGTTGTCCGCCGGTGGGCGCCGCACCGAGCAGCACCGCCAACTCGGCTGCCGACACGGTTCGGACTGGTTCAACACTCATACAGGCCACTTTCCCACAGAGGACTGGAAATTGCGGGCCACTTTGCACCGACAATCGATACATGTTGGTAATTGGAATCCTCTTCGCCCTCAGCCTAGCGTCGGTGGCCTGGCTCTGCGTCAGCACGGCGCACGGCGGACGGTCCGGGCTCGCCGGACCTCCGCGCAGCCACCTGCACAGCGACTGAGGGTGTGCGGCAGCATGAGGGAATGAACTCTGCCGCACCCGTTCACGCGATCGTCCTCGCCGGTGGACGAGCCACCCGGATGGGCGGCGTCGACAAGCCGGCCGTGGTGGTCGGCGGACGCCGGATGCTCGACACCGCTCTCGACGCCGTCGACGACTGTGAGCGCATCGTCGTCGTGGGACCCCGGCGCGCCGACCTGGATTCGACGGTGCTCCAGACGCAGGAGACGCCCCCGGGCGCCGGACCGGTCGCAGGGGTGGCCGCCGGACTCGCGGTGCTCGACGCCGAACCGGAAGACCGGGTGATTCTGCTCGCGTCGGACCTGCCGTTCGCGGAACCCACGATGGTGGAGGCCCTCGCCGCCGCCGTGCAGGGCGCCGACACCGTGTTCGCGATCGACGAGTCGGGCCGCCTGCAGTTCCTGTTGTCCGCGTGGCGCGTCGGCGCGCTGACCGATCGTGTGCGCTCGCTCGGGTCGGCGGTCAATCAGCCCATGAAGGCGCTCGTTCCGGACACGTTCGACACGGTCCTCTTCCGCGGCGTCACCGACTGCGACACACCGGAGGACGTCGAGCGGGCCCGGAGCAGGGCCGCGGCGACGCCGGTCACGGTCGCCGAGGCCAGGAACGCGATCCTTACGACTGTCCCCCCACTCCCACCGCGGTCCGCGGCGCTCGGCACGTCGCTCGGCGCCACACTCGCCGAGCCGCTGCTCGCCGCCGAAGCTCTGCCGCGCATCGCCGTCTCAGCCATGGACGGATACGCCGTCGCAGGCGACGGTCCGTGGGTGCTGCGCGACGACATCCGGTATGCGGGAAGCTCCGAGGAACTCGAGCTGACGGAGGGCGAGGCGGCCCGGATCGCGACGGGAGCGCACCTCCCCAGCGGCGCCACCGCCGTCGTGCGGGACGAATTCGCCATGGCGACAGACACATCCGAGGGACCGCGACTGTCCCGCAGGGAGGACGCCCCCGTGCGCGACGACGCGCGGCGGCGCGGCGAGGACTGGCACGAGGGGTACCGGCTCGCGGTGGAGGGCACGGCCGTCACGCCCGCCCTCGTCTCCGCCGCCGCGAGCGCGGAGGTGACCACCGCGGGGGTCCGCGGACCCGTCCGCGCGCACGTGGTGGTGACGGGAGACGAGATCCGGCGGGAAGGTCCGCTGCGACGAGGGCAGACGCGGGACGCTCTGGGACCCGTTCTCCCCCAGTTCCTCTCGTGGTGCGGCATCCGGACGGTCGCGGACACCCACCTGCGGGACACGTCCGACAGCTTCGACGAACTGTTCCGGGAAGTCCGCCAGCCCGATCTGATCGTGATCGTCGGAGCCACCGGCGGCGGCGCGGCCGACCAGTTGCGTGCCGCGCTCGACCGGGCGGAGGCCAGGATCGTGGTGGGGCGGGTGCGGTGCCGACCGGGCGGTTCGCAGGTGACCGCACTGCTGCCCGACGGACGGGTGGTGCTCGGGCTGCCCGGGAACCCGTACGCCGCGGTCGTGACGCTCCTGACCACGGTTCCGTCCATCGCCGCCGCACTCACGGGTCGCATCCCGTCACCGCGTCAGCTGGCGCGGATCGCGAATGCGTCCGAGGTCAGTGGTGACGCCACCCGGATCCTGCCCGCGGTCCCGCAACCGGACGGCACGTGGCGCGTCGACCCCGGAATCCGGACCGCGCATCTCGCCGGCCTGATCGACCGCGACGCGCTGGCGCTGGTCCCAGCGGGGGCGGCCGACGGTGATCTGGCCGAGCTGGTGCCGCTACCGCGCTGACAGGTCAGCGCTGGAACGACAGTGTGCGCAGCGCGGCCGGAATTCCGCTGCGGTAGCGCTCCGCCACGAGGTCGACGATGGCCGGATCGACACCGAGCGGCTCGGCCACTCCGTCCGCTCCGGCATCGGCGAGACGCGCGTGGAACAGTCCGTGGGCCAGGAGATACGACGCGACGAACACGCGCTTCTCGCCGCCCGCACGCAATCCGGCCACCACGTCGGGGACGCGCGGCTGCGCTGTCGCCACGTACCCGATCCGGACCCGCGACGCCACGAGTTCCGACAGCAGCGCCGCGGCGCGCCGGACGTCACGCAGGGCCCGCGGGTCGGACGATCCGGCCGCGGCGAGCACGACCGCGTCGCCGGGCCGCCAGCCCGCGTCGACGAGACGCCGCAGCAGGACCTCCGCGAGAACGGGGTCCGGTCCCAGCGCCCGGGTCACGGCCGCCGAGGGGTGACCACTGTCCGCGACTTCCCGCGGTACATCGGTGTGGACGTGGTAACCCGACGCGAGGAACGCCGGCACCACGACGGCGGGGCCGGGGATGTCGCGGAGCACCTCGGCAGGCGACGGCCCGAGAACGTCCACGAAGGACACCCGGGTGGGTCCGACCTGCTCGGCGACGGCGTCGGCGAGCGCGGCGATCATCTCCACGCCTCGGGGACTCCGCGTTCCGTGTGCCACCAGTACCAGTGCTGTCTCGTTCATTGCTGTCCCTCCTCACGTGAATCGACGCAGTCGACGGGATCGAGAGCGAGGCGGTATCCCCGCTTGACCACCGTCTGGACGGCTTTCGGTGCACCCAGGGACGCGCGCAGCCTCGCCACGGCCGTCTCCACGGCGTGGGTGTCGCCGCCGCCACCGGGCAGCGCTGCGAGCAGTTCGTCCCGCGGAACGACCCGGCCCGGACGGGCGCCGAGCGTGCGCATCAGCGACATCGCGGCGGGGGGCAGCTGCCGCACCTCGCCGTCGACGACGACGCAGCCGCCGCGGATGCTCAGCTCGTGTCCGGCGGTCTGGATCTTGTTCGCCCGTCTCGGCAGCTCGTCGGCGATGTGCCGGGCGAGCGCCCCCAGCCGCGAGCGCGCCGGCATCGTCGTCGGCACCTCGAGTTCGCGCAGCGGTCCGGCGGTCACCGGCCCCACGCAGGCCGCGAGAACTCGGTGCCGGAACGAGTGCAGCACCATCTCGATCATTCCGGTCTCCTTGGCGCGGGTCAGCAGCGAGGCCACCGCCGGTGCGCTGGTGAAGCTGACCGCGTCCAGCCCGCCGGAGGCGATCAGTTCGATCATCCGGTCCATCGGGGCCTGGTCCTCGAGCGGCGTCCACCGGTAGACGGGGACGGCGATCACGTCGGCGCCCGCGCAGCGGAGCACCTCGCAGAAGTCGGCGACCGGCTCCCATTCCGTGGTGGCACCGTGCAGCTGGACCGCGATGCGCTTGCCGTCGACGCCCTCACCGAGCAGGTGATCGAGCACCTCCGCCGACGACTCCGAGGCGGGCGACCACTCTTCCCGCAGGTCCGCGGCCCGGATCGCACCCTTCGCCTTGGGTCCGCGGGCCAGCAGGCGGCTCGACGCCAGTGCCCGGCCCAGCTCCTCCGCTTCACCCCAGCCGTCCGCGGCCTCCATCCAGCCGCGGAAGCCGATCCCCGTCGTCGCGACGACGATCTCCGGCGGATTGTCGATGATCTGGCGTGTGACGCGCTCGAGTTCCGTGTCGTCGGCCAACGGGATGATGCGGATGGCCGGAGCGTGCACCACGGTGGCACCGCGCCGCGTCAGCAGCGTGGCGAATTCTTCCGCGCGCCGGGACGCCGTGATCCCGATCGTGAACCCGCACAGCGGCGCGTCGTCGTTCACGCGTTCGTGCTGTGAACCTGGACGACGCCGGCCCACACCCGCACGTCGTACACGGGCAGCCGCACCGACTCGTCGTCGAGGCAGCGACCGTCGACCAGCGAGAAAACCTGCTTGAGCAGCGGCGACGCCACGGTGGGCTCGCCGGCCCGGTCACCCACGAGGCCGCGGGACATCACGGCGGCGCGCCCGAACGGGTCGATGTTGCCCACGGCGCGCAGTGATCCGTCCTCGAGCAGGAACAGTGCCACCTGCTCCCCGCCCCGCAGCAGAACCGCCACCCCGAGACCGGGAATCAGCTGGCTGAGCGGACACGCGGACGTCCATTCGAGACGGCCTGACTTGACGCTCTCACGCCTGGTTCCACTGGCACCGTGCACGTTCATGTCGACGACGGTCATCACAGTCCTCCTTCGGGCTGGTGTGTATCCGTGCTTGGATACATCGTTCGTGGTCGGTGTTTCCGCAGCGTTAAGCGGGGATTACTCCGATGTAGAAGCTGCGAATTTCGGCATTCCCATCAACACCGGGACCTTCCGGACGCCCGTGTCGTCGAACGAGACGGTCGGATCGGCCTCCTCGGGCGCGTTGACGAACGACACGAACCGCGACAGCTTCTCCGGGTCCTCGAGCACGCCCGCCCACTCGTCCTTGTATCCCAGAACGTGCTTGGCCATGGCCGCCTCGAGGTCGGCGGCGATGCCCAGGCTGTCCTCGCACACCACGGCCTTGAGGTGGTCGAGCCCGCCTTCGAGGGACTCGACCCACGGTGCAGTGCGCTGAAGACGATCCGCGGTGCGGATGTAGAACATGAGGTACCGGTCGATGTAGCGGACCAGGGTCTCGTCGTCGAGCCCACCGGCGAGCAGCTGGGCGTGCTTCGGGGACTGACCGCCGTTGCCGCCGACGTACAGATTCCAGCCGTTCTCGGTGGCGATGACGCCGACGTCCTTGCCGCGCGCCTCGGCGCATTCGCGGGCACAACCCGAGACACCGAACTTGATCTTGTGCGGGGACCGCAGGCCGCGGTACCGGTTTTCGAGATCGACCGCCATACCGACGGAGTCCTGCACGCCGTACCGGCACCAGGTCGATCCGACGCAGCTCTTCACGGTGCGTAGCGACTTGCCGTAGGCCTGACCCGACTCCATGCCCGCGTCGACGAGACGCTTCCAGATCGCGGGCAGTTGCTCGACGCGGGCGCCGAACAGGTCGATGCGCTGACCGCCGGTGACCTTCGTGTAGAGGCCGAAGTCGCGGGCCACCTCGCCGATGACGATGAGCTGGTCGGGCGTGCATTCGCCGCCGGGCATGCGCGGCACCACCGAGTAGGTGCCGTTCTTCTGGATGTTGGCCAGGAAGTGGTCGTTCGTGTCCTGCAGGCCCGCCTGATTGCGGTGCAGGATGTGGTCCGAGTCGGTGGACGCCAGGATCGACGCGACGACGGGCTTGCAGATGTCGCAGCCCGAGCCCTTCCCGTACTTCGAGATGAGCGCGGAGAACGTGCGCGTGTCGGTGGCCTGCACGATCTCGAACAGCTCGGCGCGGGACTGCTCGAAGTGCTCGCACAGCGCCTTCGACATCACCACGCCGGACGACGCGAGGAGCTGCTTGATGGTCGGCAGGCAGCCGCCGCACGTGGTGCCGGCGTTGGTGCAGCTCTTTACCTGCGCGATGTCGCAGGCTCCGTCGGCGATGGCCCCGCAGATCGAACCCTTGGTGACGCCGTTGCACGAGCAGACCTCGGCGTCGTCGGGCAGGGACCCGGCGCCGGGCTTCTCCCCCGCCGGCGAGATGAGCGACGCCGGATCACCCGGCAGCTCGCGACCGACGAGCGGGCGCAGCGACGCATACGCGGAGGCGTCGCCGACGAGGATGCCGCCGAGCAGCGTCTTCGCGTCGTCGGACACGACCAGCTTGGCGTAGGTGCCCTTGGCGGCGTCGCTGAGGACCACCTCCAGGGCGCCGGCTGTCTGAGCGTGCGCGTCGCCGAAGCTGGCGACGTCCACACCCATCAGCTTGAGCTTGGTGGACAGGTCGGCGCCCGGGAACTCCGCCGCCCCGCCGAGCAGCCGGTCCGCGACGATCTCCGCGGTGGTGTAGCCGGGAGCGACGAGGCCGTAGCACCGTCCCTCCACCGCCGCGCACTCGCCGACCGCGTAGATGTTCTCGTCGGACGTGCGGCAGCCGAGGTCCGTGATGATCCCACCCCGCTCGCCGACGTCGAGTCCGGCGTCGCGGGCCAGCTGGTCCTGCGGCCGCACACCCGCGGAGAACACCAGCAGCGCGGCCTCGATCACCGAACCGTCGGACAGTTCGACGTTGATCCCGTCCGGACCCTCGGCGATGCCTGCGGTGCCGACACCCGTGTGGACGGTGACACCCAGGTCGGTGACCAGGTTGGCGAGCAGCGCCCCACCGCCCTCGTCCACCTGCAGCGGCATCAGCCGGGGCGCGAACTCGACGACATGCGGTGTCATGCCCATCAGCTTGAGGGCGTTCGCGGCCTCGAGTCCGAGCAGACCACCGCCGACGACGACACCGACGGCGCCGGGGCCGGCCGCGTCGGCACGCTTCCGGATTCCGTCGAGGTCGTCGAGCGTGCGGTAGACGAAGCACTCCGGTCGGTCGTGCCCGGGGATCGGCGGCACGAACGGGTACGAACCGGTGGCCATCACGAGAGCGTCGTACGCGACGACCTCGCCCGAATCGGTGGTGACCTTGCGGGACTCCCGATCGATGGTCACGGCCCGGCGGCCGATCCGGAGGTCGACGAGAGCGTCGTCCGGGTAGTCGTTACCCGCGAGCGCAAGCTCCTTGGGGTCCCACGCCCCCACGTAGGAGGACAGTCCCACCCGGTCGTACGCGGGGAGGGGCTCCTCGCAGAGCACCGTCACCGACCAGTCGTCCGACTCGTCGCGCGCACGCAACGCCTCGACGAATCGATGTCCGACCATTCCGTGTCCGATGACCACTGCTGACTTGCGGCTCATGCCGTCGCTCCTTCTAGCTGAATTGCTCGAGTTCATGCGGTACTGCGTGAGGTCACGCCGAGACCGACACCTTTTCGTCGTCGCCATCGGAGACGGTGAGCCCACGAGTGTCGGACGGGCGGCGCAGGAAGACGAACCAGGTGACGAAGATGCAGGCGACGTAGAAGGCGAGGAACACCCAGAACGCCATCGTCGCCGACTTCGCGGTGCCGCCGTAGGACGCGCGAAGCACCAGGTTGATGCCGACGCCGCCGAGGCCACCGATGGCGCCCGCGAAACCGATGAGGGCACCGGACATCGCCCGCGACCACGCCGCCTTGGCCTCCCGGCTGACGCCTTCGAGTCCCTGCGCCTTGGCCTCGAAGATCGACGGAATCATCTTGTAGACCGAGCCGTTCCCGATGCCGGCCAGCAGGATCAGGGTGATGAAGCCGAACACGAATGCCACCAGCACTCCGGCCGTGGCCGCGCCGGGCGTGCCGTCGTCGACAGTCCCCGCGGTTACCAGCACTGCGGCGGCGAGCGCCATCGCGACGAACGTGTACAGCGTGATCTTGCCGCCGCCGATGCGGTCGGCGAGCTTGCCGCCCATCGGTCGCGCGATGGAGCCGAGCAGCGGTCCGATGAAGGCGATCTGCGCGGCGCGCAGCGCAGCCTCCGCGGGGGTGGCGCCACCGGCGAGGAAGTTGATCTGCAGCACCTGACCGAACGCGAAGCTGAATCCGATGAACGATCCGAACGTGCCGATGTAGAGGAAGCTGATGACCCACGAGTCGGAGAACTTCAGCGCCTTGGCCATCGACCGGAGATCGGACTTCTGGTTGCCGAGGTTGTCCATGAACAGGGCGGCGCCGACCGCGGCGACGGCAATGAAGACCAGGTAGACGGCGCAGACGATCCACGGTTCCGTGTTACCGAGGGTGGCGATCACGAGCAGGCCGATCACCTGGATCATCGGGACGCCGATGTTGCCGCCGCCGGCGTTGAGGCCGAGTGCCCAGCCCTTGAGGCGCTGCGGGTAGAACGCGTTGATGTTGGTCATCGACGAGGCGAAGTTGCCACCGCCGACGCCGGCGAGGGCGGCCACGAGGATGAACGTCGTGTACGACGCGCCGGGGTTCATCATCAGGTACAGAGTGAACAGCGTCGGCACGAGCAGGACGAGCGCACTGAAGACTGTCCAGTTGCGGCCGCCGAAGCGGGCCGTCGCCACCGTGTACGGGATTCGCAGAATGGAGCCGACGAGGGTCGGGACCGCGACGAGGAAGAACTTGCCCGCCGCGTCGATCCCGTAGATGTCGGTCGGCATGAACAACACCATGACGGACCAGATCGACCAGACGGAGAAGCCGACGTGCTCAGCGACTACCGACCAGATCAGGTTCCGCTTGGCGATGTCCTTGCCGCCCGCCTCCCAGGCGTCGACGTCTTCCGCGTCCCAGTGCTCGATGTAGTGCTTGTTCACCCGGGCCTCCTCGTTGTGTGGGAGACCCAAAGGTAGAAAACCGGTGTTGCGGCGGTGCTGCGGTCGGTGACCGGGGCGTCAACTGATCCTCACTTTTTGGCTGGGCCGATGTGAGGTTTCCTGCATGTTTCCTAGGCGTGTCGAAGAGCGTCCTGCGGCTCCGAATCGACGTGCCAGCTGTCCTCGAGCATGCGCGGCTTGCACGCCTGGAACGCTGCTATGAGGAGGATCACCACGCCGAACGTCAAGAATCCGAACGACAGGGTCCACCCGCCGGTGCCGTCGTGGAACACCCCGAACAGCAACGGTCCGAGGCACGCGACGGCGTAGCCCACTCCTTGGGTGAAACCGGACAGCGTCGCCGAGCCGATGTGGCTGCGCGTGCGGAGATTGATCAGTGTCAGCGACATCGGGAACGTGCTGGGCCCGAGCCCGAGCAGCACGATCCACAGGATGGGCGCGCTCATCGGGGCGAGCAGCAGTCCGCTGAAGGACACGAGGTAGCAGACCGCGCACCCGATCACGATCGGGAACGGGTTGCGCATGCGCGCGCACAGCGTGGGGGCGCCGAACGCCGCGACGAGGCCCATGAACGAGAACAGTCCCACCATGGCGCCGCCGAACGCCTCGCTCGCGCCCGCGTCGGACAGGATGTCGGGGATCCAGGTGAACATCGAGTACGTGATCATCGACGTCATCCCGAACATGCCGGCCATTCCCCAGCCGACGGGCGACCGCCAGGCCTTCCCGTGGGGGCGGTCGGCCGGAACGTCCGCGGGCGGTTGCGCCGTCAAGACCACGGCGCGACGGCGTTCGCGGGTGAGAAGAAGGATCCATGGGATGGCCGCGGCGAAGCCGAGGAGCGCCCAGACGCCGATCGAGAACCGCCAGCCGAATGCCTCGGCGAGTGGGACGGCCACGAACGCGGGCGCGATGGTGCCGATCTGCACGCCGACGATGTACACCGAGCTCATCACGGCCAGCCGGTCGGAGAAGTAGCGTTTGACGAGCGGCGGAATCACCACGTTGCCGATCCCCATGCCGGCCAGCGCGAGCGCCGACAGCGCCAGCAACGACCAGGTGTCGCTCATCAGGGCTCTCGTGAGCATGCCGACCGCGGCCATCAGCATCGCGACGAGGGCGGTCCGTTCCAGTCCCCACCGCTTGGCGATGAGCGGCGTTCCCAGCCCGAACAGCGCGAACATCGCCGTCGGCACCATCCCGAACACCCCGACAACCGTCGGCGAGAATCCGATGTCCTCCCGGATCTGCGAGGCCAGCGGGGAGAACGAGGTGACCGCCAGCCTCAGCACGAGGGCAGACATGGCGATCGCACAGAAGACGAGGAGGCGGCCGCGTAGAAGAGTCACGAGAGAAATCATAGGATGACAGGATGACCTTTGGAAAACCCGTGCGCCGCTCGAGTCTGATCTCACAGGTCACCGAGCAACTGCGCGACGAGATCTGCAGTGGTCGGTGGGCGGTCGGCGCGAAGATCCCTACCGAGACCGCGCTGTCCGAACTCACCGGAACTGGACGCAACACCGTCCGCGAGGCAGTACAGGCCCTCGTCCACACCGGACTGCTCGAACGGCGGCAGGGATCCGGCACGTACGTCGTCGCCACCTCCGACGTCGGGGGAACACTCGGCAAGTACTTCGCCGGCGCGCACGAGCGCGACGTCACGGAACTGCGGCAGGCGCTCGACGTCACCGCCGCCGCCCTCGCCGCCCGGCGTCGCACCCCGGACGACGTCGCACGCCTGAAAAGCCTCCTCGACGAGCGCTCCCGTTGCTGGGCCGAATCCGACACCGAGGCCGCCGTCGCGGCGGACATCAGCCTGCACCGCGCGATCGTCGAAGCGAGTCACAACGCCGTGTACCTGGAGTTCTACGACTCGCTACTGCCCTCGATCGCCCAGACCGTCGACCGCCACGTGCACGCGACCGGTGCGGGGTTTCACGACGAGCACGGGCGTCTGATCCAGGCGGTGATCGACGGGGACGAGCCCGCCGCGACCACGGCCGCCCGCGATCTGTTCGCGGAGCTGCTCACCTAGAGCAGGAGGCGTACCACGTCGGCCGTGCGGGCGAGTCCGGGAAACGCCTCCGCGGTCGACCGGGGGTGCAGCACGTGGACGGCGAGCCTGAACAGGACCGCACGCAGAAGCATTTGCGGCCATTCGGGCAGATCTTCCCAGCGGCCGATGAGGGCCTCGTCGGCTCCACCCCAGGAAATGGCATCCACCACCGCGACTGCCGCCGCCCACGACGCGGGACGCCAGTACGGAGTGATGTCGGTGATCCCGGGTGCGAGCGCACCGGCGAACAGGACGGTGCCGAACAGGTCCCCGTGCACCAGCTGGTCCGGGCTCGTGACGGGCTTGCGCAGCGTCGCGAGCCCGGTGATCAGCTCCAGACTCTTGCGACCGTCGGGGGACGGCGTCTCGAGCTGGTCCGCACCCTTCGCGCTGCGCAGCGGGATCTTCTCCCAGGCGGCCCGATCCGCCGCCACGAACACGTCGACCTCCGCCCACGGCGCGACCGGGGGCTGCACGAGGAACCGGGGACGGTCGAGCTGCGAGGTGGCGGCGTGGAGCCGCCCCGACATCGACACGACCTCGTCGTGACGCGGTTCGGGTGTGCCCTCGATGAACGTGTCGGCGCGCCACCCGGACACCACGTACCTGCCGTCGGTGGACCGCACGGGACGGGCGAGCCGCACCCCGTCCACCTCGAGCGTCTCACGTACCTTGGCGGACCATGCGGCGCGCGCGTGGTCGGCGACGGCTGACAGGACTACGTCTCCACAGAGCCACCCGCCGTCCCAGTCCGCACCGAGTGGGATGGGCTCGACTTCCCGGAGGCCGAACGTGGAGCACACGTGTTGAGGGGGTTGGCCTGTGCTCACGGACTCAACGCTACCGCCGGGTGGGCCGGTGACACTGCAAGGCGCGCTGGCCCGGAGAGGGCAATCACGCCGCGACGGAGGTCAGTAGACGGGCAGGCTCGTGTCCACCTGTTTGGCCCACGCGATCACGCCACCCTGCAGATGCGTGGCGTCGGAGAAGCCGGCCTTCTTCAGTGCGGCCAGCGCCTCCGCCGACCGGACCCCGGTCTTGCAGTGCAGCACGATCGGCTTGTTCTGCGGAAGCTCCGACAGCGCCTCCCCCGACAGGATGCGGTCCTTCGGGATCAGCACGGCACCGGGCAGGTGGACGATGTCCCATTCGACCGGCTCGCGTACGTCGATCAGTTCGATCTCCTTGCCGGAGTCGAGGAGATCGCGCAACTCCGTGGCCGTGATGGTCGAACCGGCCGCCGCCGCCTGCCCCTCGTCGGACACCACGCCGCAGAACGCGTCGTAGTCGATCAGTTCGGTGATCGGGGTCCGCGCCGGATCCCGGCGCAACGTGATGGTGCGGTAGGTCATGTCGAGCGCGTCGTAGACCATCAGCCGTCCGAGCAGCGATTCCCCGATGCCGGTGATCAGCTTGACCGCCTCGGTGGCCATGATCGAACCGATCGACGCGCAGAGCACACCCAGCACCCCGCCCTCGGCGCACGACGGGACCATGCCCGGCGGGGGCGCCTCCGGGTACAGGTCCCGGTAGTTGAGTCCGCGACCGTTCGGCGCGTCCTCCCAGAACACGGACGCCTGGCCCTCGAATCGGTAGATCGAGCCCCACACGTACGGCTTGTGCGCCAGGACGGCGGCGTCGTTGACGAGGTACCGGGTGGCGAAGTTGTCGGTGCCGTCGAGGATCAGGTCGTACTGCTCGAATAATTCGACGGCGTTGTCGGGCTCGAGCCGGAACTCGTGCAACCGGACGTCGACGTTGTCGTTGATCTCGCGGATCGAGTCACGCGCACTCTCGGCCTTGGGACGGCCCACGTCGGACCGGCCGTGGATCACCTGTCGTTGCAGGTTCGACATGTCGACCTCGTCGAACTCGACGATGCCGAGCGTCCCGACACCCGCCGCCGCCAGGTACAGCAGGGCGGGTGAGCCGAGTCCGCCCGCGCCGATGACGAGGACCTTCGCATTCTTCAGGCGCTTCTGCCCCGCCATGCCGACGTCCGGGATGATCAGGTGCCTGCTGTACCGCGCCACCTCGTCGCGGGAAAGTTCGGCGTCCGGTTCCACCAGCGGCGGCAGTGCCTCGGTGGTCTTCACAGAACGGTCAAGCGACACGGTCCACTCCTGACGATTGCGCGACAGCTTCCGATACGTCGGGCAGCACTGACTTCAACGCCCCGACGGGGTCCATTCTTCCCCTCCCGCCGGCAGTCGCGCGGGGCGGCCCCCGCTCACGCCCTCGGGAACGGCCACGGATTGAAATGGCAGGTCAGACCGTTCATCGGGACGACACCCTCAGGGTCGAGCTGCGCGATGTCGTTGTTGGCCGTCCCGAACGTCTGCTGCATCATCACCGGTGCGAGGCCGCCTTCGGTCTCGCACGGCTGGTGGTCCTGGTAGCCGATGGCGTGCCCGACCTCGTGGTTGATCTGGTACTGCCGGTACGACCCGATGTCGCCCTGGAACGCGATCGCGCCCCGCACCCAGCGCGGCTCGTTGAGGACGACGCGATCGATGCCGGGGTTGTAGCAGGACACCTCCAGCTGGATGTCGTAGCCGCACGCCTCGCGGATGGTCATCTGCGACGTCAGCGACACCCGGAAGTCGGGGTCGCCCTGGTCGACGCGGCGGAACGCGAACCGCGGGTCCTTCGTCCAGCTCTTCGGATTCGACAGCGTCTGTTCGACCATCCGGCCGAACGACTCGTCGCCGCCGAATCCGGACGTGTCGACCCCGTCCTCGATCTCGACGCTGTACGTGAATTCGCGCTCGGTGCCCTGCCCGACCTTGGTCCCGCTTCCGGGAACCACGTGCCAGGTGCCTGCGCCCACCGCCGTGAACGGTCCTCCCTCGGGCAGCGCGCCCGAGGGAAGTTCGGCGGCGAAGTTTCCGTCGGCCTCCGGCGGGATCCCGATGACGCTCGAACCGTCGGTGTCCCGGGTGAGGGTGCCGAATCCGGGGGTGTCGGTCTCGGCCGTCGTCTCGCTGCCACCGGTGTCCCGGACCGCGTCGACCACGACGAGAACGGAGACCACCAGCAGGATCGGGATCGCGTAGGCCCGCCAGCCGTAGGTGGAGACGAACCGGCCGATGCGGCTCTGCTTCCTCGCCTGCCGCTCTGGGCGCGGGTTCCGGGGTCTGCCGACTTCGCGGCTGGTCGGGTCCCACTGCGCGCGGAGTGGTTGATGCGACTGCGCCCCCGGTGCCGACTGCGAAGCGCGGGGACGGACGTCACGCTGGTCGATGCTGCGCGATCGTCGCTCCCCGTCCTCGGAGCTCTGGGGAGCCCGGCCGCGAACACGCGGTCCTCCTCGGTCAGTCACGCAGCCCAGAATCTCACAGTCCGGCACCGCCTCGTCCCAGCGCACCGTCCGCAGGTCATTCGGCGTGTCACGCGGATACGATCCGCAACGTCGCGGCTACCCGGATCACCAGGTGTCCCCGACCCCTGCAGGGCCCCAGTTACCGGTCAGGCAATATCCTTGACCGGGCGAGTCCAGCGAGTCCACCATGAACGGTTCACTACGCGCGGGTATCGTTCACAGGGTTACACAGAATGTGACGCGGAATACTTGTGCAGATTGGAAGCGCTATGACTGAACTCGCGGATCGGACGAACTCCGATCGCGATGCCACCCCCGGAAAGGGCACCGGGGCTCGTCGCAGCACGCGACTCCCCCGTGACGCCCGGCGACTGCAGCTACTCGCCGCAGCCAGCGAGGTCTTCGTCACACGCGGATACCACGCTGCCGGTATGGATGAGATCGCCGAGTGCGCCGGTGTGAGCAAGCCCGTCCTCTACCAGCACTTCCCAGGCAAGCTCGAGCTGTACGTGGCCGTGCTGCAGAGCTATGTCGACAGCCTGATATCCGGCGTCCGGCAGGCGCTGCGCTCGACGACGGACAACAAGCAGCGTGTCCGCGCCGCGGTGCAGGCGTTCTTCGACTTCGTCGACAACGACTCGCAGGGCTTCCGGCTCGTGTTCGAGTCGGACCTCATGGGTGAGCCGCAGGTGCAGAGCCGCGTCGAGCAGGCCACCGAGGCGTGCGTGGACGCCGTGTTCGACCTCGTCAGCCACGACTCCGGTCTCGACCCCTACCGCGCCCGCATCCTCGCTGTCGGCCTCGTCGGCGCCAGCCAGTTCACCGCGCGGTACTGGCTCGAGGCGGCGCGCCCGATCCCGAAGGAAGAAGCGGTCGACACGACGGTCACGCTCGCGTGGGGCGGTCTGTCCCGCGTGCCGCTGCATCCCGAACAGCGCTGACACCGTGCATGAGAAAGGGCCCGCAGTCGAGTCGACTGCGGGCCCTTTCTCATGTGTTCACTTGGTCGGAGCGAATCCGACCTTGCGGATATCGGACGGGCCGATCTCCACGTAGGCGATCTTGCTGGACTGCACGAGGTACTTGCGTCCCTTGTCGTCCTGCAGAGACAAGATCCCGTCGCCACCGGTGAGGGCGTCCGAGACCAATGTCTCGACCTCGTCCGGGGTCTGCTCGCTGCTGACGATGAGCTCACGCGGGCTGTCGATTACACCGATCTTGACCTCCACGGTCAACCTCCGAACTCTCCGAGAAACATCAGCTGTCCAGGCCAGGCTAATGCAGCGGCCGCCACCGGTGCGCGTCTGTGGGCTGTGCCCTGAGCGAACACGCCTGCTACACCAGGCACGGCGGCGGTGCCGTCACACCAGGTGCGGCGGCGGTGCCGTCACACCAGGCCCAGCACGGCCATGCGTTCTGCGTGCATCTCCTGCATGCGGTCGAACAGTGCGACGACGCCGTTGAGGTCGCCGGACGCGGAGATGACGAGTTCGGTCAACGCCTCCCGCTGCGCCAGGACGAACTGTGCCTGGGTGATGGCCTCGCCGAGCAGTCGCCTGCCCCACAGCATGAGGCGGTCCTTGTCGCGGTTACTGGCCTTGATCGCCTGCTGCACCTCGTGGACGACGAACTCCGAGTGGCCGGTCTGCGAAAGCACCTCCTCGACCGTCCGCGAGACCTCGGCGGGCAGCGAGTGCCCGATCTCACGGTAGAAGTCGGCGGCGATCCCGTCGCCGACGTACGCCTTCACCAGCGCCTCGAGCCACGTCGACGGGGTGGTGGACGCGTGGTAGTTGTCCAGGGCGCGAACGAACGGATCCATCGCTTCGAAGATGTCAAACCCGCGCGCTGTCAGCGCCGTCTCGAGCATCTCGAAGTGGCCCATCTCGGCGGCGGCCATGCTCGCGAGCGCCACTTTGCCCTGCAGGGTCCGCGCCATCTGCGCGTCCTCGGACAGCCGGTAGAACGCGGAGATCTCGCCGTACGCGAGGACCGCGAAGAGTTCACTGACGCCGGGGTGATCAGCGGGAATGGTGGAATCAGAGGATGCAGGCGTGTTGGGCTCCATGGCGCCACAGCCTAGTGCGTCGGCCAGTGATGTTTGCCATGCGTAACCGGTTGTGGGGCGTTCTCCGGCTACAATGATCATGGGCAACCGCTCGTCACCACGTTCGTCTCCACGGAGAACGCGGTTTGAGTGATGATCGATCACGATCCGATCAGCGGTTCCCACCGATAATGTGCGCGCACCTGATCGACGGTCCCAGCCGCGCCTCGCCGAAATCTTCGATTTCTGCGCTGAGGCAGAGGCAGGATCGACTCGGAAGAGGACATCGACGAGCGTCGACTGGGAAATCGGGCCGACCAGCGGCCTGGCCCTTACCTCGTGCGTGCGTGCAGCTACGAGGAAGGCCAGTCCCCTGAGCAAGATCACTGTCGACCATGAAGACGACGCAACCGAGACCACGCTGTCGGCGCAACTCGACTCCACGCACGTCGCCCCCACCTTTGCCGAGCTCGGAGTTCGTGACGAGATCGTCCGCGCACTCGACGAGATCGGCATCGAGCGCACGTTCGCGATCCAGGAGCTGACGCTCCCCCTCGCCCTCGCCGGCGACGATCTCATCGGTCAGGCCCGCACGGGCATGGGCAAGACGTTCGGGTTCGGCGTCCCGCTTCTCCACCGCATCTCCAGCGGCACCACCGGGACGGCCGCACTCGACGGCACTCCCCGCGCGCTGGTCATCGTCCCCACCCGCGAGCTGTGCATCCAGGTCACCAAGGACCTCGAGGGCGCCGCGAAGTACCTGAAGGGCGAGAAGAACAAGCTCGAGGTCCTCGCCATCTACGGTGGCCGTCCCTACGAGACGCAGATCGCGACCCTCCAGAAGGGCGCCGACGTCGTCGTGGGCACCCCGGGCCGTCTGCTCGACCTCGCCAACCAGGGTCATCTGATTCTGGGCAAGGTCGAGGTCCTCGTCCTCGACGAGGCCGACGAGATGCTCGACCTGGGCTTCCTGCCCGATATCGAGCGCATCCTCGGGATGGTGCCGGACAAGCGTCAGACGATGCTGTTCTCGGCCACCATGCCGGGTCCTATCATCACGCTCGCCCGCACGTTCCTCACCCAGCCGACGCACATCCGCGCCGAGCAGGCCGACGACTCGGCGGTGCACGACCGGACCAGCCAGCACATCTACCGGGCCCACGCGCTCGACAAGGCGGAGATGGTGGCCCGCGTGCTGCAGGCCGACGGCCGCGGCGCGACGATGATCTTCACCCGCACCAAGCGCACCGCCCAGAAGGTCGCCGACGATCTCGCCGAGCGCGGTTTCTCCGTCGGCTCCGTCCACGGCGACCTCAATCAGGTCGCTCGCGAGAAGGCGCTGAAGGCGTTCCGCACGGGCAAGATCGACGTGCTGGTCGCAACGGACGTCGCGGCCCGCGGTATCGACATCGACGACGTCACCCACGTCATCAACTACCAGTGCCCGGAGGACGAGAAGACGTACGTCCACCGGATCGGCCGCACCGGCCGGGCGGGCCGCACCGGTATCGCCGTGACGCTGGTGGACTGGGACGACATCCCGCGCTGGCAGCTCATCGACAAGGCTCTCGGCCTCGGCCTCCCCGATCCGGCGGAGACGTACTCCAGTTCCCCGCACCTGTTCGAGGAGCTGTCGATCCCGGCCGACGCGACCGGCACGATCAAGCGCCCCCGGGTGGAGAAGACCGAGAAGGTCGCACCGGAGCGGAGCGAGAACACGGACACCGAGCAGGGCGAGAAGGCCGAGCGCACGGAACGTCCGGCACGCACCCGCGCCCGCCGGCGCACCCGTGGTGGCCGCCCCGCGGACTCCGTGGGCCCCAAGTCCGTGTCGCCGGAGCCGACGGCACCCGAATCCGCCGCTGCGAGCGGAGACGCCGACGGCGAGGGTGCCTCCAAGCCCCGCCGGCGTCGTCGCCGCCGGACCACGAAGGTCGGCGCCGCCGCGACGAACGCGGAGTAAACAACCACCGTGCTCGCACCTGAGCGGCGCTCGCGCGCCGATCTCGTCGTCGCTGCCGGAATCGCTGCTGCGGTGGTGGTCGCCCTCACCGTGGTGTGGTTCCGCAGCGATGCCCGGGGCACCACCTCGGTCACCGCCGCCGAGCCGCCGCCTGGGCTCGTCACGGCCCTGACGGTTCCGGAGACGCTGAGCCCGATCTGGGACTCCGCCAGTTCCACCACCACTGCACCCCTCGTCGTGGGTGGTGCGGTCGTCACCGCCGACGGTGGGGACGTCGTGGGACGGGACCGGATGTCGGGTACCGAGCTGTGGCGGTACGAGCGTGATCTCGACCTGTGCGGTGTGACGGCGTCGTGGGAGAAGGTCGTGGCCGCCTACCGCGACGACCGCGGCTGCTCCCAGGTCACCGAACTCGACGGCGGTACCGGCGAGCGCCTGGCGCAGCGGAGCAGCGACGCCGATTCCGGGGTGACGCTGAAGGCCGACGGAACCTATGTGGCGTCCCTCGGCGACCGCCGGCTGGAACTGTGGCGTTCCGACCTCGTCCGCACCGTCGAGTACGGACGGGTGGACGCGCCGGTGAATCCCAAGAAGCAGCCACGCAGCGGATGCACGCTGATCGATGTCGGTTCGAGCAGCAGCCGGCTGTCCGTTCTCGAGCGCTGCCCCGGCGAGGTGGCCGATCGCCTGACGGTCATGAACCCGTCGCCGAAGGACAATCAGGAACCCGAGGAATACGGGTCGAGCGTCCTGGCGGGGGTGGATGCCGGCGTCGAGGGTGCGCGCATCCTCGGGGTGTCGGGCGAGACCACAGCCGTCTACCTCCCCGCGGGCACGTCGTACGGACCGCGGATCGGCCTGTTCGACGGCACCGGCAACGCCGTGTCCGAATACGCGCTCTCCCTCCGGGTCGGACCGGATCCCGTCACGTCGACGAGCAGTTCGGTGGTCACCTGGTGGACCGGTTCGGACGTGGTGTCTCTCGGTGCCTCCGATCTCGCACCGCGCTGGATCTTCCCCGGCGCTCTCGGCCCGGGCGCCGTGATGGCCGGAAACCTGCTGGTTCCGGTGGAATCCGGCATCGCCGTGCTCGACCTGTCGACCGGCGCGTTGCTGCGCACGATCCCGGTGACGCGTGACGTCGCGGCGGGGCCGATCACGACGACGGTGGCCGGCGACGTCGTGCTCGAACAGCGCGGCAATGATGTCGTGGCGCTGCGCTGAGGTCACCCCTCACGCGGGTTCGGCGAACACCACGAGATAGCCGTCGAGGTCGCGGATCCAGATCTCGCGATGTCCGGCATTGGGATTGACGTGCTCGTCCGCGACCACGTCGGCGCCCGCCTCCCGCACCCGCGCGACGGTGCCGTCGAAGTCGGGGGTCTCGAACCAGATCGCCACCCCGTTTCCGCGCGGGAGCGAAGGATCGCCGAGGGCGCCGTGGTGGTGGCCTTCGTCGAGCCGGTGCAGTTGCAGGATCATGTGCCCGTCGACGCGGAGTTGCTCGTAGTCGCGTCCGCCGTGGCCGCTGCGCGCGTCCAGGATCTTCCGGTACCACTCGCCTGCGCGTTCGACGTCGTCGACGGCGAGGAGCGGCTGAGCCCGCATCGTCAGGGTGTTGCTCCGAGGCGTATCCGAGACTGTCATGGCCCCGACGTTAGCGCCGTGCACTCCTCAGCACTTGGACGAATGAGCATGCCGTCAACGAAAAGTGGCGCGGTACGCGGACGGCGAGACGCCGACCGTGCGCGAGAGGTGTTGTCGCAGCGATGTCGCGGTGCCGAATCCCGCGGCCTCGGCCACGTCGTCCACCGGCAGGTCGGTGTTCTCCAGCAGTTCGCGGGCGCGGATGATCCGCTGCTCGAGAATCCACTGCGTCGGCGACACCCCCGTCTCGGCCCGGAATCGCCGGGTGAACGTGCGCACGCTCATCGACTCCCACGTGGCCAGCTCCCGCAGCGACAGCGGTCGATCGAGATGTGACAGCGCCCGGGCGCGCGCTCGCGCCGTGGACGCACCGTCGGCCTCCGGGACGGGCTCGGTGATGAACTGCGCCTGACCGCCGCTGCGATGAGGCGGCACGACCGTTCCCCGCGCCACCTCGTTGGCCACCGACGCACCGTGGTCGAGACGAATCATGTACAGGCACAAGTCGATTCCGGATGCGACGCCGGCGGCGGTGAGCACGCCGTCGTCGTGCGTGTAGAGCACGCCGGGGTCCAGGTGCACGTCCGGGTACAGCCGCCGGAACGCGTCCGCCGACTTCCAGTGCGTCGTGGCACGCCGATTCTCGAGAAGGCCGGCCGCCGCGAGCACGAACGAGCCCGTGCAGATCGATGCCACCCGCGTGCCCGGACGGATGTGCGCGAGGGCGTCCGCGAGGCGACGGGGCAGGCGCCCGTCCTCCGGCGGGTCGTAGTCCTGATCGGATGCCGGGATCACGACTGTGTCGGCCGTGGCGAGCAGCGCCGGGCCGTGCTCGACCGAGATGGTCACGTCGGTGTCGGTCCGGACGGCGCCGGGGGTGAGGGCGCACGTGAGGACCTCGTACAGCGGTTCGCCATCGCGCGATCTCGCCTCACCGAACAGCCGATGGACGATCCCGAACTCGATCGGGAGGAGACCGTCGCGCACGAACACGACTACGCGATGACGGTGCACGGTCCGCCCGCGTCTCGATTCGGACATGGCCCGATTCTTTCATATATCGTCCGGCGGGCCACTGTCGCGACCACCGCCGCGCGTCCATGATCGAAGGGGTCAGGACGACCGAGCGGAAGGTGGACCATGAAGATCCTGTTGGTATCGGCACATCCCGAGCCGAAGTCCCTGAATGCGGCACTCCGCAGCGATGCCCTCGCGGCACTGCGCGGCGCCGGCCACGACATCCGGACCTCGGACCTGTACGGGATGCGATGGAACCCGGTGGTGACGGCAGACGATTTCGGACACGACCCCCACGATCGCCTCCTGGTCGGCGCGCGGTCGGGTCAGGCCCTGACCGAGGGCACCCTGGCCCCCGACATCCGCGCCGAGCAGCGCAAACTCGCGTGGGCCGACGCGGTGATCGTGCAGTTCCCGCTGTGGTGGTACGGCATGCCCGCGATCCTCAAGGGCTGGTTCGACCGGGTCTTCGTCGAAGGCTACGGCTACGGACTACGCCGGGAGGACGGCTCCACCCGGCGGTACGGCGACGGAACCCTCGCCGGCAAGCGGGCGATGACGGTCGTCAGTTTCGGCGGCAGCGCCGACAGCGCGGGCCCGCGGGGGATCAACGGCCAGATGGACGAACTCCTGTTCCCGATCCACCACGGAATCTTCTGGTACACGGGGATGTCCGTGCTGCCCCCGGTCCTGATCGACAGCGCGGACCGGTTGCCCGCCGAGCACTACCCCGGCGTCGCGGCCCGGCTGATCGATCGCCTGTCCGGCCTGTTCACCGACGCGCCGTTGCCCTTCCGCTCACAGAACGGCGGCGACTACGACGCCCGGTTCGTGCTGCACGAGGACCGGGCGCCGGGCGTCACGGGCCTGCGCGCCCACTACGCCGACGAAGTCCGCACCACTGCGATCTGTAACGTGTTCTAATTCACGGCATGGCAACCTACGTGATCACCGGTGCCGCCTCGGGCATCGGGGCGGCGAGCCGCCGCACACTCGAGTCGGGCGGTCATACCGTCATCGGAGTCGACCTCGCGCACACCGATGTGACCGCCGACCTGTCGACCCCCGGCGGACGAACCGCGGCGGCCGACGCCGTGAACGAGGCGAGCGGCGGCGTCGTGGACGGTCTCGTCTGCTGCGCCGGACTCGGGTCGCTGTCGCACGTCCCGGGCGGCAAGCTCGTCGCCGTCAACTACTTCGGGGCCGTGGAACTCGTGACGGCCCTGAAGCCCGCCCTCGAGCGCGCGGGCGGCGCCTCGGTGGTGGTGATCTCGTCGAGCAGCACCACCACGCAGCCGGGGATACCCGGGAATCTGGTGACCGCGTGCCTCGACGGCGACGAGGCGGAGGCTGTGCGCATCGGCGACCAGGTGACCGCCATCCCGGCGTACCCGGCGTCCAAGCTCGCGCTGGCCTGGTGGGTTCGACGTGAAGCGGTACGGCCCGAGTGGATCGGCAACGGCATCCGCCTCAACGCGATCGCGCCGGGCATGATCGACACACCGATGACCAGCGGGGACGACCTCGACCCCGAACTGGCGAAGGCGCTGGACTTCTATCCGGTGCCGCTGGGCCGACGCGGACGTCCTGACGAGATCGCCGCGCTCGTCGAGTTCCTGCTCGGACCGGGGTCGACACTGTTCTGCGGCAGCATCGTCTTCGCCGACGGGGGCACGGACGCCCAGTTACGCCAACAGGATTGGCCCGCCGCGTGGAATCCGACGCCGGAAGAACTTACACGGCACTTCCAGGCGAGAACGTAGCGAGTTCGGATCCCGCCCAGTGCTTGGCGAGGTTCTCGGCCAGGTCCCGGTACGCCTGGGCACCCTTGTTCTTTCGCCCCGCCAGCACGGTGGCACCCGACGCCGTCGCCTCCGCGAATCGCACCGTCCGCGGGATCGGCGGAGCGAGGACCGGCAGGTTGTAGCGGTCGGACACGTCGGAGAGCACGTCCCGGCTGTGCGTCGTGCGGGCGTCGTACAGCGTCGGCAGCGCTCCGAGCAGGACCAGGTCGGGGTTGGTGATCTGCTGTACCTCGGTGACCGTCCGCAGCAACTGCCCCACACCACGGTGGGCGAGCGTCTCGCACTGCAGCGGCACCAGTACCGACTGCGCCGCCGTGAGCCCGTTGAGCGTGAGCACACCGAGAGACGGCGGACAGTCGATGATGATCGTGTCGTAGTCGTCCAGCAGCGGCGCCAGAGCGCGCTTGAGGGCGAACTCGCGACCGGGGCGCATGAGCAGCAACGCTTCCGCGCCCGCGAGGTCGATCGTCGCAGGCAGGAGGGCGACACCGTCCTCGGTGTCGATCACGGCGTCCTGCACCGCCAGATCACCCGTCAGCACCTCGTGGACGGAGGCGTCCAGGCGGTCCGGGTTGTGTCCGAGGGAGAACGTCAGACATCCCTGCGGGTCGAGATCCACCACCAGAACCTTCTGGCCCAGCCCGACGAGGGCTGCGCCGAGAGAAGCGACCGTGGTGGTCTTCGCGACCCCACCCTTCTGATTTGCCACTGCAAGAACCGTTGTCACGGCTCGATCCTTACCTACTTCGTCCCCGGAGGCGAGCCATACACGCAGATTGACTGACATGATGGATGGATGCCACCCAGTGATTCGCCGCGCGGCCGTCGGATCGTCCTCCTCCGACACGGCGAAACGGAATGGGCCCGTTGGGGTAAACACACCGGTCGGACCGACGTCCACCTCACCGAACTCGGTGAAGCCCAGGCGCGGCGGGTGGGCCCGGCAATGGATGCCCTCGAACTGCGCGACCCCCTCGTCATCGTCAGTCCGCGGCAACGCGCCCAGGAGACGGCGGAGCTGGCGGGATTGAAGATCCAGCGCACCTGGGATGCACTCGCCGAATGGGATTACGGGATCTACGAGGGCATGACGACCCCCGAGATCAGGCAGCAGGTGCCGGACTGGACGGTGTGGACGCATCCGTGCCCTCGCGGCGAGCAGGCCGAGCAGGTCCACACCCGGTGCGACCTCGTACTGTCCGTCGCGCATTCGCAACTCGTCGACCGCGACGTGATCCTCGTCGGGCACGGCCACTTCTCGCGCGCGCTCATCGCCCGTTGGGCGGAGCTTCCCATCAGCGAGGGACGCAGATTCGCGATGTCGCCGGGCGCGTACTCCGTCCTCGGCTTCGAGCACGGGGCGCAACAGGTGGTCAGCCACAACGTGACAAGCGAGGAAGGTGCCCGATGATCAGACGCGCAGTACCCGAGGACGTCTCCGCGATCACCGCGATGATCTACGAACTCGCCGAACACCAGCGGGCCCGCGACGAGTGCACCGTCACCGCCGACCAGATCGACGACGCCCTGTTCGGTACGCACCCGTCCACGTTCGCCCACGTCGCGGCGAACGACGACGACCGGGTCGTCGGGATCGCGGTGTGGTTCCGGAACTTCTCCACCTGGGACGGAACACACGGCATCTACCTCGAGGACCTGTTCGTCAGCCCGTCCGAGCGCGGTTCCGGGCACGGCAAGGCTCTGCTCGCCACACTCGCGAAGGAATGCGTCGACAACGGCTACACGCGACTGTCGTGGTCGGTGGTCAACTGGAACAAGCCGTCGATCGCGTTCTACGAGTCGCTGGACGCCCACCCGCAGGACGAGTGGACCACGTACCGGCTGACCGGGGATCCGCTCGGCCGCCTCGCGTCCGAGGTGAGCTAGCGGTCCGACGAATTGTCGGCGTCGGCGTCGGCCTCCTGGCCGTACTCGGCAGCCATCCATTTCGACGTGGGACTGCTGAACAGGCACCCGAGGGCCGCCACGACGACGACTCCGAGCAGCACACCGAAGAACGGCTGGTGCGAATCGGTGAGCAGCGACCACGCCACCGGGAGCAGGAGCAGTTGGGCGACGATCGCGATCGCCCGCCCCCAGCGCCGGCCGAAGATCAGGGCGAGCCCGGCGGCGAGCACGGCGCCACCGAGAATCGCGAACCAGGCCGCGGTGCCGTATCCACTGCTGACACTCTGGTCGTGCCCCAGCAGTCCCCGGATCACCAGCACCACGGCGACACCGACCGCCACCGCGCCCTCGAGCGACACCAGGGCGCCCGCCGCGCGGACCGTGGTGGGCGTGGACTTGCTGAGAGACGGCTTCGGCACGTCGGCCAGCCTAGAACACCCCGTCGCCGGCGGCCTCGGATGGTGACACGTGCCGCCCCCGCTAGGCTTGGGCCCCGTGCGCGCGCTGCTGATCGTCAACCCGAATGCCACATCGACGACCCCGGCCGGGCGTGATCTCCTCGCCCACGCGCTGTCGAGCCGGGTGCGGTTGACGGTCGCGCACACGACACACCGCGGCCACGCCGCCGAACTGGCGCAGCAGGCCTGCGTGGACGGGATGGGCCTGATCATCGTCCACGGCGGAGACGGCACCGTGAACGAGGTGGTCAACGGACTGCTCGGCACCCCGGCGCCGAAGTCGATGAGCGCGGTGACGGTGGGGCCGATTCCCCCGATCGCCGTGGTCCCCGGTGGGTCGGCGAACGTATTCGCCCGCTCGCTCGGCATCGCGCCCGACCCGGTGGACGCCACCAACCAGCTCATCGATCTCCTCGCCCGCAGACAGCGGCGAAGGATCGGTCTCGCCCACTGCGACAACCGCTGGTTCACGTTCAACGCCGGTCTCGGCTGGGACGCCCAGGTGTGTGAGGCGGTCGACATGCACCGCAAGAACGGCCGGCCGGCCACGCCGGCGCACTATGTCCGCGCGGCCGTGCGCGTGTTCTTCCGATCGAAATACGCCGAGCCGACGCTCACCGTCGAGGTTCCCGATCACGATCCGGTCGAGGGCGTTCATTACGCATTCGTGTCGAACGCGAGTCCCTGGACATATCTGAACAAGCGGGAGGTCCACACGAATCCCGACACCACCTACGACACCGGCCTCGGGGTCTTCGCGATGCGGTCCACCGCGATCCTCACCACGCTGCGGGTGGCCCGCCAGCTGCTGACCCCCGGAACCCGCCCGAAGGCGAAGAAGCTGGTCCGGGTCGACGACGTGCCGTGCGTGCGGATCTCCGCGTCGGAGCCCATCGGACTGCAGATGGACGGCGACTACATCGGACTTCGCAAGGTCGTCGAGTTCGTGTCGGTGCCCGAAGCGCTGGATGTGGTCGCGCCGGCGCGAGCCTGAGCAGATCTCGAGAATCCCCGTTTTCACCTAGCGGGAAGTGCCTGCATGGGGTACAAAGGACGGCGCGCCTCGAAGGGCAGCCTAACTACGTGAGCTCCCCCACGGTGCGGCGGTTTTCTATTGACATCCCGCCAGTTCGTGAAAGCATTCACAAGCAACAGTGCGGAAACATTCTCTACGCACACATGAACTCATGAAGACGAAATGGTGCACTACGCACCCAGTTAAGGAGCAGAAGGATGGACTGGCGCCACAAGGCAATCTGTCGCGACGAAGACCCCGAGTTGTTCTTCCCTGTGGGCAACAGCGGTCCGGCTCTCGCGCAGATTGCTGATGCCAAGGTTGTCTGCAACCGCTGCCCGGTGACCGCCGAATGCCTCTCGTGGGCACTCGAGTCGGGCCAGGACGCCGGTGTGTGGGGCGGCATGAGCGAAGACGAGCGACGCGCACTCAAGCGTCGCAACGCTCGGACGCGTGCCCGCACCACCGTCTGATACTTCCGAAGAGACGGGCCCGGCACCACATGGTGCCGGGCCTTTTGCTTGCCCGCCGGTCAGTACCGCGGCCCACGACGGCCCAGCGGTACGCGTAACACGGCATCCGTTCCACCCTCCGCCCCGGGATGCAGCCCGAGGGAACCGTTCAGCTCGGCGGCCACCAGGGTCCGGACGATCTGCAGACCGAGACGGTCGGACCGCTCGAGGCTGAAACCGGGCGGCAATCCCCTGCCGTTGTCGTGGATCACGACGTCCAGCCACCGCGCAGAGCGTTCGGCCCGCATGGTGACCGTGCCCGGAGCGCCGGGTTCGAAGGCATGCTCGATCGCGTTCTGCACGAGTTCGGTCAGCACCATCACCAGCGGCGTGGCCCGCTCCGCGGAGAACACCCCGAAGCTGCCTTCCCGGCGGACCTTGATCGGCGTACTCACCGTCGCCACGTCGGACAGGATCGGCACGAGGCGGTCGACGACCTCGTCGAGGTTCACTTCCTCGTCCACCGACATCGACAACGTGTCGTGCACGAGGGCGATCGACGTGACACGGCGCACCGATTCGCTCAGCGCCTGCCGGGCTTCCTCGTTGTTGGTGCGCCGTGCCTGCAGTCGCAGGAGTGCCGCCACGGTCTGCAGGTTGTTCTTCACCCGGTGATGAATCTCGCGGATCGTCGCATCCTTGCTGAGCAGGGCGCGATCCCGCCTCTTCACCTCGGTGACGTCCCGCACGACGACAGCGGCGCCGACCCGCTTCCCGCCGGGTTTGAGGACCAGCGCCCGGAGCAGGACGGTCGCTCCCCTGGCTTCGATCTCCATGCGGCGGCCCGGCTTGTCGGCGATGGTGTCGCGGATGTACCCGGCGACCTCCTGCGACTCGAACGGGTCCGTCACGAGCGACCGTGTGGTGGCGGCGAGGTTCTGACCGATCAGGTCCGAGCTGAGACCCATCCGGTGATAGGCCGACAGCGCATTGGGACTCGCGTAGACCACGCTGCCGTCGGTGTCGAGGCGGATGAAGCCGTCGCCGGCACGGGGACTCGAGTTGGTGTCCGACCGGGCCTCCCGGATCGGGAAGGTGCCGTCGCTGATCATCTGGCACAGATCCTCGGCGCAGTCGAGATACGCGACCTCGAGCGGGCTCTGCGCCCGCTGGTGCGACAGGTTGGTGTCCCGGCTCAGGACCGCGATCACCTCGCCGTTCCACCGCACCGGGACCGCTTCCCCGCGCGGCGGCAGACCCGCGTGCCCGCCGCCGTTCTCGGGGCGGACGACGCTGCCCTCGAGCAGCGCCTGCAGCACCTGCGGGTGTTCCGACTCCGACACGACGGTCCCGACGACGTCCTCCGGGAACGCGGTCGACGCGGTGGTGGGCCTGCAGTGCGCGACGCAGATCACGGTGCCGGTCGGGTTGGTGGCGGCGGAATCCGTTCCGACCCAGAGCAGAACGTCCGCGAAGGAGAGGTCGGCGAGCAACTGCCATTCGCCGACGACTCGCTGGAGATGATCGACGGCCTCGCCGGGCAGGTCGGTGTGTTCGGCGAGCAGGTCGCTCAGTGTGGACATCGTCGGTGGGTGTCAGCTCAGGAGATGACTGCGATCAGATCGCCCTGCTGGATCACGTCGCCGACCTTGACGTCCACGGACGTGACCGTGCCGGGCTCTTCGGCGATGACGGGGATCTCCATCTTCATCGATTCGAGGATGACGAGGGTGTCGCCCTCCTTCACCTCGTCACCCGCGCTCACCACAACCTGATACACCGTCGAAACCATTTCGGCGCGCACGTCTTCTGCCATTGTGATCCTTCACTCCCGGGTATCGAGAAAGCCCTGTTGCAAGGACACCCAACCACACGTGGAAGACTGTGGTGAAAAGAAGGGAGATCTACTCATGGGTAAGCGTGGTCGTAAGAAGCGCAGTCGCAAGGGCAACGCCGCAAACCACGGCAAGCGTCCCAACGCCTGACGCGCCGTAGAACGCACCGGGGGCCGGAAAGCATCACTGCTTTCCGGCCCCTGATTGCTGTTCTGACGGGTTATGCGTCAGGTTCGGTATTCGTGATGAGGATCGTCCGCCGCAACTCGATGGAGAGCCTCTGACGCAGGCTTTCCGGTGCGTGCTCACCGCCGCACTTGCGGTTCACGAGGCTCTTCACCTTCTCCTCGATCCCGTACGCCTCGAGGCACGACCCGCACTCGTCGAGGTGCCTCTGCAGCCGCGCCCTCGACGCCTCGTCGCATTCACGGTCCAGCATCAGCCAGACGTCCGCGATGACGGCGGAGCAATCGAGCTGCTCGAATTCGTCCTGCTCGCTCACCGAGAAACCTCCTGCTCCGCGCTCACTACACTGCCGCCGGGCACCTCGCCGGTTTCCCCACGGTTGAATCCACGTTCGCGTGCGACATCGGCGAGCAGACCCCGGAGCTGCTTGCGCCCGCGGTGCAGTCGCGACATCACGGTCCCGATCGGGGTGCCCATGATCTCGGCGATCTCCTTGTACGGGAATCCCTCGACGTCGGCGTAGTAGACGGCCATCCGAAACTCCTCGGGCAGGGCCTGGAGTGCTTCCTTGATGTCGTCGTCGGGGAGCGCGTCCAGGGCCTCGACCTCGGCGGACCGCAGACCGGTCGACGAATGTTCCGCCGTCGCCGCCAGCTGCCAGTCGGTGATCTCGTCGGTGGGGTACTGCGCGGGCTGGCGCTGCTTCTTGCGGTACGAGTTGATGTACGTGTTCGTGAGAATCCGGTACAGCCACGCCTTGAGGTTGGTGCCCTCGCGGAACGAACGGAACGCCGTGTAGGCCTTCACATACGTTTCCTGCACGAGGTCCTCGGCGTCCGCCGGGTTCCTGGTCATCCTCAGAGCAGCGCCGTACAGCTGATCCAGAAGTGGGAGCGCATCCCTTTCGAAACGCGCGATCAACTCGTCCTGTGGCTCGGCCTGGTCTGCCGTCGGACGGTCATGTTCCTGCACGCTGATCCCTTCGGTCGCCGTGGGCGTCAACGTTACCGCCAACTGCAGACGCGACGTGGGCTCCATCACCGAGGACATCACGATACGGACCACTCCCTTCGATGCACTGTTCTTCTGCAGGTACCAACACGCCTCCCGTCCGCTGTGTTCCCGACCGCGTGGCAGAGTGTCTGTCCATGGCCGGAACTGCCACTCCCGCGACGAAGCTGCTCGTCAGACACCGTATCGACCACACCGTGCACAGCTACGCACACGATGTGCGGGCGGAATCGTACGGTTCGGAGGCCGTCGACGCCCTGGGCGAGACGGTCGGCGTCACCGCCCACCAGGTGTTCAAGACGCTGGTGATAAAACTCGACACCGGCAAGCTGGCGGTGGCGGTCGTGCCGGTGCCGGAGAAACTGTCGCTGAAAGCGGCGGCCGCGGCGCTGGGCGCGGGCAAGGCCGTGATGGCGGAACGCACCGAGGCGGAGCGCTCCACCGGGTACGTCTTCGGGGGCATCTCACCGCTCGGACAGCGCAAGGCACTCCCGACGGTCGTCGACGCGTCGGCGCTCGACTGGGACCGGGTACTGTGCAGCGCCGGCAGGCGCGGACTCGAGATCGAACTCGCGCCCGCAGACCTGGTGCGGCTCAGCGGAGCCGTCACCGCGGCGGTCACAGCAGGCTGATCTGCTCCCCCACCTGCGCGTCGTCACGACCGGCCGTGTCGGGGTCGAGGAGTTCCGGTCCGTTGTTCTTCACACTGTTCACCAGTGTGGACACCCGCCGGATGGTGATGTCGGCGATGGCGTCGGGTGACACCGCGAGCAGATCCGTCGACGCGGGATGCTCGGGATCGAGCCACGCGGTCCACCGGTCGCGCGGCATGACCAGCGGCATCCGGTCGTGCACGTCCTCCAGCTGGGCGGCGGAGTCGACCGTGATGATGCTGCAGCTCAGGACCGGGGGCGACTCCTCGACCGCGGGATCGTGCCAGACCGACCACAGCCCAGCCATGTACAGGCGGGAGCCGTCCTCCGGCGACATGTAGTACGGGATCTTCTTCGCCTTGCCGGTCTTCTTGCCTGCGGCCGCCGCATCGACCTCGGCCTGCCACTCGTACCAGCCGTCCATCGGAACCAGGCAGCGCTTGTATTTGAACGCATTCCGGAAGGCGGGTTTGTTGTCGACCGAATCCGCTCGCGCGTTGAACAGCACCGGCCCCTTGCCGAGCTCCTTCGTCCACGACGGCACGAGCCCCCACCGCATCCGCCGGATCCGCCTGGCGTCGTGGCGGTCGACCACCGTCAGGACCTGCGTTGTGGGCGCCACGTTGTAGTCGGGCGGACCCTCCTCCTCGCCCGCCTCGTTGATCGCATCGAGGTCGGCCGCGAGTGTCGCCGGATTCGCAGTGGTCGCATACCTGCCGCACATGCCCACCAGAGTGGCACGAACCACCGACACCCGCGATACGCCGCCCACCCGGCCCGGCGACCCGCCCGATAGGCGAAGATGGAGACCGTGAGCCTGAGCCTGTGGAACGCCCCCCGTGCCGAAGCGCCCGTCGTCGCGACGGTCGCCCTCCCCGGATCGAAGTCGATCACCAATCGCGCACTGATCCTCGCCGCACTCGCGGACGGTCCGTCCACCCTCACCGGGGCACTGCGCAGCCGGGACACCGACCTCATGATCGGCGCGCTCCGCACGCTCGGCATCAGCATCGAAACGGCCGGCGCCGACACGACGCTGCAAGTCACCCCCGGACCCCTCCAGGGTGGTGCGGTCGACTGCGGCCTCGCGGGCACCGTCATGCGGTTCCTTCCGCCGGTCGCCGCGCTTGCGAGCGGAACGGTTCACTTCGACGGGGACGAGCAGGCGCGCACCCGGCCCCTCGACACGATCCTGGACGCGCTGCGCGGTCTCGGAGCGGACATCGACGGCGACTCCCTCCCGTTCACCGTCCGCGGTGCGGGTTCGCTGCGCGGTGGACGGGTCACGATCGACGCGTCCGGCTCGTCACAGTTCGTCTCCGGGCTGTTGTTGTCGGCGGCCGCTTTCGACGAGGGCATCACGGTGCATCACGACGGCAAGACGGTCCCGTCCATGCCGCACATCGACATGACGGTCGAGATGCTGCGCGAGTCGGGTGTCGAGGTCACGACCCCGGCGACGGGCGGGGAGGCCGACACGTGGCGGGTGAGCCCCGGTGTCGTCCGGGCCGTCGACCGGGCCATCGAACCCGACCTGTCGAATGCCACCGCCTTCCTGGCCGCCGCCGCCGTCACCGGCGGTGAGGTGACCGTTCCCCTGTGGCCGAGCAGGACCACGCAACCCGGAGACGCGATCCGCGAGATACTCCTGGCGATGGGCGCGGACGTCCGGCTGGACGGCGCGAACCTCACCGTCCGCGGCCCGCAGCAGCTGACCGGCATCGACATCGACCTGCACGACGTGGGCGAACTCACGCCGACCGTCGCGGCGCTCGCCGCATTGGCGGACGGGCCGTCGCACCTGCGGGGCATCGCGCATCTGCGCGGTCACGAGACCGACCGGCTGGCCGCACTCGCACACGAGATCAACTCGCTCGGCGGAAACGTCACCGAGACCGAGGACGGCCTCACGATCGTCCCGGCAGAGCTGCACGGCGGGACGTGGCGCTCCTACGCCGACCACCGCATGGCGACCGCGGGTGCCATCGTCGGGCTGCGGGTCGACGGCATCGAGATCGAGGATGTCGGCACCACGGCCAAGACCCTGCCCGGCTTCGAGAACCTTTGGGCCACAATGCTGTCCGCAGCTTCGGGCACCGAGCGGAAGGCGAGCTTCTGAGTCGCAGGCAGTACGACGAGTCCGACGTCCGGGTACGCCCGGGCAGAGGAACGCGCCCGCGCACGAAGACCCGGCCGGAGCACCTCGCCGCGGAGTCGGCGATGGTCGTCTCGGTCGACCGCGGCCGGTGGGGTTGCGTGCTGGGCGGCGACCCAGAGCGTCCCCTCGTCACCATGCGCGCCCGGGAACTGGGCCGCACCCCGATCGTGGTCGGCGACGAGGTGAGCGTCGTCGGTGATCTGTCCGGCAAGCCCGACACCCTGGCACGGATCGTGCGGGTCGCCGAACGCTCCACGGTGCTGCGACGCACCGCCGACGACACCGATCCGTACGAGCGGATCGTCGTAGCCAACGCCCAGCAGCTGCTGATCGTCGTGGCGCTCGCCGACCCGCCGCCACGGACCGGATTCGTCGAACGTGCGCTCGTCGCCGCGTACGCGGGTGGGTTGAGTCCCATCGTGTGCCTGACGAAGAGCGATCTCGAACCGCCCGAGGAGTTCGCGAGCGCGTTCGCCGACCTCGACGTCCCCGTCATCGTGGCCGGTCGCGACGATCCGGTCGAAGAGGTCCTGTCGATGCTGTCGGGCCGACTCACTGCGCTGATCGGCCATTCGGGGGTCGGGAAGTCGACTCTCGTCAACCGCCTCGTGCCCGATGCCGACCGGGCTGTCGGCGTGGTCTCCGGTGTCGGCAAGGGCCGCCACACGTCCACGCAATCGGTCGCGCTGCCGCTTCCGACGGGCGGCTGGGCGATCGACACTCCCGGCATCCGGTCGTTCGGACTGGCCCACATCTCCCCGGAGAACGTGGTGGCCGCGTTCTCCGATCTGGCCGCGGCCATCGAGGACTGCCCGAGAGGATGTACCCACCTCGGCCCGCCCGCGGACCCGGAATGCGCGCTCGACCAGCTGGAGGGCAAGGCCGCCAAACGCGTCGACGCGGTCCGTCACCTCCTCACGGCCATCGCGTCCAACGAAGCCTGGTGAGGGACGAACCGCGTCTGTAGCGGAACTTTCTAGCGCGACAGCAGCGCGCGCAGACCGCGGCGCTTGCGGGTGCGCTTGATCGCGGTACTCAGACCCTGACGGCGGCCGGTCACGGGATCGATTGTCGCCGTGGTGTTTCCACCGAACTTGCGCTCCGACGCTGTCTCCGGTGCGTCGTCCGCGGTCGCCTTGAGGTACTTGTTCGGCAACGACAGCTTGGCGATGGTTCGCCACGACTTCCCGTACTGCACGAGGAAGGGCCCGGTCGTGTACGGCAGGTCGTACTTGTCGCACAGTTCCCGCACCCGCACGGCGATCCCCGCGTAGCGGTTACTCGGCAGGTCGGGGAACAGGTGATGCTCGATCTGGTAGCTGAGGTTGCCGGACATGAAGTCCATGAGCTTGCCGCCCTCGATGTTCGCGCTACCGAGCATCTGCCGCAGGTACCACTGGGCCGGCGTTTCCTTGTCGATGTCCGCCTTGGTGAACTTCTCGGCGCCGTCCGGGAAGTGCCCGCAGAAGATGATCGCGTTGGTCCACACGTTGCGGATCATGTTCGCGGCGATGTTGGCAGTGAGGGTGCTCTTCCACGCGGGACCCGTGACCGCGGGGTGGATGACATAGTCCTTGAGGATCTGCTTGCCGACCTTCTCGCCCACCTCGCGGAGCTTGCGCTGGGTCTCCTCGCTCGGCACGCGCCCCTTGGCGACCTTGCCGAGTTCGAGATGCTGCGCCGCGATTCCGTACTCGAAGAACAGCGCAAGCAGGGTGTTGTACAGGAGATTGCCGGCGTTGAACGGCTTCCACCGCTGGTCCCGCGTGACGCGCAGCAGCCCGTATCCCACGTCGTCGTCCATGCCGAGGACGTTGGTGTACTTGTGGTGAATGTAGTTGTGCGTCTGCTTCCAGTGAGCGGACGGTCCCGTGACGTCCCACTCCCACGAGGTGGAGTGGATCTCGGGATCGTTCATCCAGTCCCACTGGCCGTGCATGACGTTGTGGCCGAGCTCCATGTTCTCGATGATCTTCGAGAGGGAAAGCAAGGCCGTGCCCGCCAGCCAGGCGGGACGCCGCTTGCTCGCGAAGAGGACGGCTCGGCCACCGATTTCGAGGGAACGCTGCAGTCTGATCGTGTTTCGCACGTAGCGCGCGTCACGCTCCCCGCGGGACTCTTCGATATCGCGCCGGATCGCATCGAGCTCGCGTCCGAGCGACTCGATGTCGGCTTCGGTGAGATGTGCGTATTCCTTGACGTCTGCAATCGCCATGGGGGACCTCCTCCTGGCTGGGTCGACAGTTCACACCCGATAGGCGCTGACTCGACCTACCGTACCGTAAGTTACGACACCGTAGGTTACCTGAGTGTAGGTGTGAGTGAAATCACCGTCGGCGTCGAGGAATCTTGGCCTCCGCGCGGGCGCGCAACGCCGACAGCAGACCCCGCCGCTGCCCCGTGACGGGATCCGTGCGCAACGTCTCGACCATGGCGGCACCCGCATCACGGGCGTCGCGGAATTTGCGTTCCGAGGACGTCTCCGGGGCGTCGTCCGCCGTCGCCCGCAGGAACCGGTCGGGCAGGGCGAGCTTGTGGATCGTGCGCAGAGCCAGCAGGTACTGCTTGGCGAGTGAACCCGTCGTGTACGGCAGGTCGTACTTCTCGCACAGCGCCCGGACCTTCACCGCGATCTCCGGGTACCGGTTGCTCGGCAGGTCCGGGAACAGGTGATGCTCGATCTGGTAGCTGAGATTGCCGCTCATGAATCCCATGATCTTGCCGGAGTCGAAATTGGCGCTACCGAGCATCTGCCGGAGATACCACTCGTGCTGGGTCTCGTTCTCGTATTCGTCCACTGTGAACTTCTCGGCACCGTCCGGGAAGTGCCCGCAGAAAATCACCACATAGGCCCACAGATTCCGCACGAGGTTGGCGGTGGCGTTGGCCGACAACGTCGACTTCCACGCAGGCCCCGCGAGCACCGGGAACAGGAGGAAGTCCTTGCCGACCTGGCGGAAGATCTTGCGAGCGAAATCCTTGTTGGCCTGAGAATTGAGCTGCCCCTTCTCGGCACCCTCGAGTTCGGCGGCGAAGGTGAGGTCGTGGAGCGCGATCCCCCACTCGAACGTGGCGGCCAGGATGACGTTGGCGACGGGTTGCAGCAGATTGATCGGCCGCCACTCCTCGTCGCGGGTCATCCTGAGGATGCCGAATCCGACGTCGGAGTCCATTCCCACAATGTTGGTGAACGTGTGGTGGGAGTAGTTGTGCGCCCGCTTCCAATGCTCCGAGGGGCCCGTCTGATCCCACTCCCACGACATGGAGTGGATCTCCGGATCGTTCATCCAGTCCCACTGGCCGTGCATCACGTTGTGACCGAGTTCCATGTTCTCGATGATCTTCGAGAGGGAAAGCAAGGCGGTGCCCGCAAGCCACGCCGGGCGGTAGCGGCTTCCGAACAACGCAAGCCGGCCACCGAGCTCCAACAGCCGTTGCGCCCTGATGGCCCGGCGGATGTAGCGGGCATCGCGAACGCCCCGCGAATCCTCCACGTCGAGCCGGATCGCATCCAACTCACGCCCGAGCGATTCGATGTCCGCTTCGGTCAGATGCGCGAACTCTTTGATGTCGGTGATCGCCACCGTGCTCCTCCGTCTGGTGAGAGTCCGAGAATAGCGGAGTCAGGTGAACAACACGCTCACGCTCACGCGTCGAGCGTGCAGTCCCCTGCCGCCGCGGAGATACAAGTCTGGACTCGGTCACCTTCGGCGTGCTGCTTGCCGGACCTCAGGTCGATGGCGTGCCCGGCAAGAATCGGCACGACACAGGTCTGGCAGATACCCATCCGGCAGCCGAACGGCATCAGTGCACCAACCTGCTCACCGGCCTCGAGGAGAGTGGTGGCGCCGTCGATCGTCACGGTCTTGTCTGCCTTGGCGAACGTGACGGTCCCGCCCTCGCCGGACGTGTCCGCGCGGGAGACGGCGAACCGCTCGAGGTGCAACTTGCCCTCGATGCCCTCGTCGCGCCACAGCGTCTCGATCTCGTCGAGCATCGGCAGCGGCCCGCAGGCCCACGTCTGCCGTTCACGCCAGTCGGGACACACCTCGTCGAGCGAGGACAACGCGAACTTGCCCTGGCTGCGGGTGAGCTGGATCTTGCACCTGAAGTCGTCGTGCTCCTCGTGGAGCTGGATCAGCTCGTCGGCGAACATCACGTCGGCGTCGGTGGGTGCCGAGTGGACGTGGAAGACGTCGGGGAGCTGACCGCGCCGGTTCATCGTGCGCAGCATCGCCATGACAGGCGTGATGCCGCTGCCCGCGGTGAGGAACAGGATCCGCTCCGGCGGCGGGTCGGGCAGCGCGAAGTTGCCCGTGGGGGTCGCGAGCCGCACGATCGTTCCCGAGGGCACACCGTTGACGAGGTGACTCGACAGGAATCCCTCGGGCATCGCCTTGACGGCGATGGAGATGAGCTTGTCGTCCCAGTTCGGCGGCGAGGTGAGCGAGTACGAGCGCCAGTGCCAGCGTCCGTCGATGTGCAGACCGATGCCGATGTACTGGCCGGGCTCGTAGTCGAAGTCGAATCCCCAGCCCGGCTTGATGACGATCGTGGCCGAGTCCGCGGTCTCCGCGCGCACCTCCACGATCTGCCCACGCAGTTCACGAGCCGACCACAGCGGGTTGGCCAGATGCAGGTAGTCGTCGGGCAGCAACGGCGTCGTGAGCCGTGCCGCCGCGCCCCGCAACCAATTGAGCTTGGACCGCTTGGCGGGCACGACCGCTGCTGCGGGCGCCTCGATCCAATCCTTCAGACCCATCCGACCTCCACCTTTTCCGTCACGACCTACGCTACCGTAGGTTATCAAGTTACGGTACCGTAGGTTACCCCGAAGTAAGAGGACGTGCCGGTCAGAGCAGTTCGAGCAGGAACGGAAGCTCCTGGGTGGCGTACCACGCCAGCACATGATCCTCCGCGTCACCGAGAACGAACTCGGCGTCCGGGTCCCCGAGATCGGCCTCGTCGATCGCCGACACGGCTCGTTCGATGTCCGGCTCCGCCTCCGCGAGGTCCACGTGCACCGACGCGACCGTGCCGATCGTCACGGGACCGGGCAACCGGACCACGGCGTCGTCGAGGTCCGGCCGCGGCGTCACGTCGTCCACGTCCGCCGCGACCACGGCGCGACGGAAGCGAACCCCGTCGCTCCCGCTCTCCCCCACCCGGCCGGCGATCAGTCGCAGCGAGGCCCGGGCCGCCTCGGCCATCGCGACCTCGGCCAGTTCTTCGTCGTCGCCCGACGAGTACGCCTCGCGGAGCGTGGGGGTGACGGCGAAGGCGGTACGGCTCATCGGATCGAACTCCCGGTCGGTGACGAGCCGGTGGAGGATCTCGATCGTCGCGGGAACGTACACCCTCGTCATGCGTCACCCGTCATTCGCACCGCGGACTTCTCACCGGCTGGCATCCAACAACTCCTCGAGAGATTCGTACAGCAGCGCCGCCACCACGTCCACGTCGGCCATGGCGTCACGGTCTGCATTCAAACCGTAGTAGACGTTGCCGTCGTAGGACGTCAGGCCGATGCTCAAAGTCTGGTTTTTCAGCAGCGGCGACACCGGATACATCTCGAGCATCCGCGCTCCCCCGACATACAGCGGCAGCTGCGGGCCCGGTGCGTTGGTGATCATCAGGTTGAACATCCGCTGCGAGAAACTGCTCGCGACACGGGCACTCATCGCGTGCAGCGTGGCGGGCGCGAAACCCGACAAACGCACCAGGGTCTCCGCGGTGACCCGCTGACTCTGTTTGGCGTGCGCCTCCATGGCGTGCGCCACGTGCGACAGCCGCACCACGGCATTCGGTTCCCCGACCGGCAGGTCGATGAGGAACGACGACACCATGCTCCGCGGATCCGCCCACTCACCGCGGCGTGACGCCTCGTCGTCGGCCTCGGGATCCGTCGCGTACACGGACATCGGGACCATGGCCCGGACCGTGGTCGACTCGGCCACCGGTTCGCCGCGCGAGAGCAGCCAGTACCGCATCGCGCCCGATACGACGGCGAGGATGACGTCGTTGACCTCGCACCCGTACTGCGCGCGGATCTTCCGGTAGTCACCCAGTTCGGTCTTGACCACCGCGAAGCGTCGATTGCGCGAAATGGTCGCGTTCAGCGGACTCGCCGGCGCCACCTGCGTGGCGGTGCGCACGACGGCGGCGACCTTGCCGACGGCGCGCACTGTCTCGCCGAGCGCAGACGCCATGTCACCCAACGTCATCCGCAGCGCCGCCAACCCTTCGCCCGGCCTCGCCACCATCTCCGCCAGTGCCCCGGCGATGAGAGTGGACTCACTGGGGGCGGGGCTCGGCATCCACAGTTCCTCGGCCATGGGCCGCCGGGTCTTCGCCGGGTCCAGGATCACCTGACCGATCTCGAGCGCCGTCTCGCCGTCGACCAGCGAGGAATGGGATTTCGTGAAGATGGCGAAGCGGTTGTTCGACAACCCCTCCACCAGGTACATCTCCCACAGCGGTCGCGTGTTGTCGAGTGGCCGGGACGTGAGCCGCGCGACCAGATCGTGCAACTGGGCATCCGATCCGGGCTTCGGCAGCGCCGACCGCCGGACATGGTATTCGATGTCGAAGTCCTGGTCGTCCACCCACACCGGCCGCGACAGTCCCAGCGCCACCTCCCGCACCTTCTGCCGGTAGCGCGGCACCAGGCTCAGCCGTTCCTCGACGAGGCTCAGTAATTCCTCGTAGGACAACCCGTTTCGCGGCTTGCGGAAGATCGCGAGCGACCCCACGTGCATCGGCGTACTGCTCGCCTCGAGAAAATAGAACGACGCGTCCTGCGTAGTCAGTCTCGTCACCATGTCGGCGCCTGTCCCCCTTGCATCCCGTCTCGATCGACCTCGAGAAGTATCGCTATCTCGTCCGCGGTGGCGCCGCCGTCGACGTGGTGGATACCCACCATCCCGACGGCCACCGCACCCCGGACATTGACCGACAGGTCGTCGACGAAGATACAGTCCCCCGGGGTCAGACCGAGCGCGTCGGCCGTCATCCGGTAGATCCGCGGATCAGGTTTGGCGACACCGACATCCCCGGACAGCACGACCTGATCGACCAGCCGGCCGTCACCGAGTTCCCGCAGCCACTGCGCGCCAGGACCACCGGGATCGTTGCTGAGGATCGCGGTCCGCACCCCACGGATCCGGGCACCGGCCAGGACGGACGACAGGCCGTCCATGTCCGAACCGGGACCCGCGAGAACTCCTCCGAAGTCCAATATCAATCCCCGCACGTCCCCACCCTAGGGTCCGCTCCCCGGTTCGGCGACACGACGACGGGATCCGTGCGAGTATGACCGCTACGACGGCCGTCTCATGCCGAAACCGGGGGGTAAGAAATGAGTGAGTCCTACACGTTCCTGTCACGGGTGCCGCGCTTCGAGCCGGTGGCCGGCGACGTTCCCGCGCCGCCTCTGCCGGGGCGTTCGGCGGCGCCGTCGGGCGGGCGGCACGCACCCGGGCGCAGCAGGCACCGCTCGTCGCCCCACTCGGGAGCGTCGCCGCGCACCGCCGTGACGCAGCCGGGAACGCTTCCTCTTCCGTCGCCGGACGTCCAGCGGTTCACGGAGCAGGCGTTCCGGCTGGTCCTCGAAGTGCTGGATCGGCGCCGCAACGTGCGGCAACTGCGGCCGCTGGTGACGCCGTCGCTCGTCGACGTCGTGCGCACGCTCGCTCTGTCGGAGTCGCCCGCCCGGCGACTCGGTGTCGCGACGCTCGTCCGCGTGCACCTGCGCGCGGTGGAGCCGCGCGCGTTCGAGGCCTTCGGCACCTACGGCCGGGGTCCGCGGATCTTCGTGATCGCAGCCCGTGTCGAACAGCAGTCCGACACGGGCTGGACCGTCACCTCGCTGGTGATCGGCTGATCTTCTGCTCCTGCGGTCAGCGCTTGCGCTTGGTCCGCGGGGCCTTCTTGCTCTTCGACTGCGACCGCGCGGCCTCACGCCGCTGGCGACGGGTTCCGGCGTCGGCGGCATCGTCCGACTCGGCCGCCCCGCGGCGGCTGAGCTGGGCGTTGCCGTCCTCGGCAGGCCCGGAGTACGTGAGCCCGCGGGGCTCGCCGTCGTCCAGTCCCTTCGCGCGGAGAGCGGACGGTGCCGCCGTGCCCTGCGCCCGCTGCGCCGCCTCCTGGGTGGGCAGTGGCCGCGGTGCTGCCGGAGCGGGCGAGGCCGACGCCGTCGCCGCTGCGGACGCCGCGGTGACGCTGACGCCCGGGGCCGGTGCCGCCTGTGGGGCGGCCGCCTCGACCTGAAGGTTGAACAGGAATCCGACCGACTCCTCCTTCAGACCCTCGAGCATGCCGCCGAACATGTCGAAACCTTCACGCTGGTACTCGACGAGCGGATCACGCTGGGCCATCGCCCGCAGGCCGATGCCTTCCTTGAGGTAGTCCATCTCGTAGAGGTGTTCGCGCCACTTGCGGTCGAGCACGCTCAGCAGGACCCGGCGCTCCAGTTCGCGCATCGACCCCTCGCCGGCGACGCCGTCGATCTCGGCCTCGCGCCGGGCGTACGCGTCGTGGGCGTCCTTCAGCAGGGTCTCGCGCAGCTCGTCGGCGGTGATGTCCGTGGTCTCACCGTCGTCGCTGTCGCCGACCAGTTCCTTGTAGTCGAGGCCGACCGGGTACAGCGTCTTGAGGGCCGTCCACAGTTGTTCGAGATCCCAGTCCTCGACGTATCCCTCGGCGGTGGCGCCGTCGACGTAGGCGGTGACCACGTCGGTGATCATCTTCTCGACCTGGCCCTCCATGTCCTTGCCTTCGAGGATCTGGCGGCGCTCGTTGTAGATGACGGTGCGCTGCTGGTTCATCACCTCGTCGTACTTGAGGACGTTCTTGCGGATCTCGAAGTTCTGCTGCTCGACCTGCGTCTGTGCGCTCTTGATGGCCTTCGAGACCATCTTCGCCTCGATGGGGACGTCGTCGGGCAGGTTGAGCCGGGTCATGATCGACTCGAGCGCCGCGCCGTTGAACCGTCGCATCAACTCGTCGCCGAGCGACAGGTAGAACCGCGACTCACCCGGATCGCCCTGACGGCCGGACCGGCCGCGCAACTGGTTGTCGATACGCCGGGACTCGTGCCGCTCGGTGCCGAGGACGTAGAGCCCGCCCGCTTCGCGAACCTTGTCCGCGTCGGCCTTCACCTCGGCCTTGACCTGGTCGAGGACGTCGTCCCACGCCGCCTCGTAGTCGTCGGGCGTGTGGACGGGGTCGAGGCCCTGCTTGCGGAGCGCGATGTCCGCGATGATGTCGGGGTTGCCGCCGAGCACCACGTCGGTACCACGACCGGCCATGTTGGTCGCCACGGTGACGGCGCCCGACCTGCCGGCCTCGGCGATGATCTGGGCTTCCTGCTCGTGGAACTTCGCGTTCAGCACATTGTGCGCCACGCCGCGCTTGGTGAACTGCTTCGACAGGTACTCGGACCGCTCGACGCTGGTGGTGCCGATCAGGACCGGCTGGCCCTTCTCGTGCCGCTCCACCACGTCGTCGACGACGGCGTCGAATTTGGCTTCTTCGGTCTTGTAGATCAGGTCGCCGTTGTCGACGCGGACCATCGGCCGGTTGGTGGGGATCGGGATGACACCGAGGTTGTAGATCTGGTGCAGCTCGGCGGCCTCGGTTTCGGCCGTACCCGTCATGCCCGACAGCTTTTCGTAGAGGCGGAAGTAGTTCTGCAGCGTGATCGTGGCGAGGGTCTGGTTCTCGGCCTTGATCTCGACCTTCTCCTTGGCCTCGATCGCCTGGTGCATGCCCTCGTTGTACCGGCGACCGACGAGGACGCGGCCGGTGAACTCGTCGACGATGATCACTTCGCCGTCACGGACGATGTAATCCTTGTCCTTCGTGTAGAGCTCCTTGGCCTTGATGGAGTTGTTCAGGTAGCTCACGAGCGGCGAGTTGGCGGCTTCGTACAGGTTGTCGATGCCGAGCTGGTCCTCGACGAGCTCGACGCCGGCCTCGTGGACGCCGATGGTGCGCTTGCGGATGTCGACCTCGTAGTGCACGTCACGCTTGAGCAGCGGCGCGATGCGGGCGAACTCCGCGTACCACTTGCTCGACGCGTCGGCGGGGCCGGAAATGATGAGGGGTGTCCGGGCCTCGTCGATGAGGATGGAGTCGACCTCGTCGACGACGGCGAAGCTGTGACCGCGCTGGACGAGATCGTCCAGGGAGTGCGTCATGTTGTCGCGCAGGTAGTCGAACCCGAACTCGTTGTTGGTGCCGTATGTGATGTCGGCCGCATAGGCTGCGCGACGCTCGGCGGGCGACATGCCGGACAGGATCACGCTGGTGTCGAGGCCGAGGAAGCGGTGGACACGGCCCATCCACTCGGAGTCGCGCTTGGCGAGGTAGTCGTTGACCGTGACGACGTGCACGCCGTCCCCGGCGATCGCATTGAGGTACGCCGGCAACACGCAGGTCAGGGTCTTGCCCTCACCCGTCTTCATCTCGGCGATGTTGCCGAAGTGGAGGGCGGCGCCGCCCATGATCTGCACGTGGAAGTGCCGCTGGTCGATGACCCGCCAGGACGCCTCGCGGGCGACCGCGAACGCCTCGGGCAGCAGCTCGTCGAGCGTCTCGCCGTCACGGTAGCGGGCGCGGAACTCCTCGGTCTTCGCGCGGAGTTGCTCGTCGGTCAGGTCTTCGACCTCGGGCGACAGCGAGGAAACGTGGTCGGCGATGTGCTTGAGCCGCTTGACCATGCGACCTTCACCAACACGGAGCAGCTTCGATAGCGACAGCGACGGCACAGTCTTGTTCGTCCTCAATCTTCGGCAGTGGATGGGTGACACACAAAATCCGGCCGGAGGTCCGAGAACCCCGGCCGGATTCCATGGTAGGCGCTTCCGCGATCGGACGAGTAGACCGACCGCTCCGATCGTCAGGCGGAACGGGTGTACATCACGCCAGACGTATCAATCCGTAGTCGAACGCGTGCCGCCGGTAGACGACGGTCGCCTTGTCCGACTCCTTGTCGTGGAACAGGAAGAAATCGTGTCCTACCAGCTCCATCTCGTACAAAGCGTCGTCGACGGTCATCGGCGTGGCCTTGTGTTCCTTGGTACGCACGACATGACCCGGTGTGTGCTCGTCCGACACCTGACCGTCCAGGGAGATGTCGGGACTGATGCCGAGACTGTCGTCCTCGGCGAGTGCGGCGGTGGCCTCCGCCACCGACACCGGGGTCTTTTCCCCGTAGTGGACCTTTTTGCGATCCTTGGTGCGGCGGAGCCTGCTCTCGAGCTTGGCGGTCACCGACTCGAATGCTGCATAGAAACTGTCGGCGCATGCCTCGGCTCGGGCTACCGGCCCCTTGCCTCGGGCAGTGATCTCGACGCGCTGGCAGTTTTTCCTCTGGCGTCGATTGGGTTCGTGGTGAAGTTCGACATCGAACAGAAATATGGAGGGATCGAAGCGCTCGAGGCGCGACAGCTTCTCGGAGACGTACACGCGGAAGTGGTCGGGTACCTCGACGTTGCGTCCCTTGACGACGATCTCGGCGTTGGGGGTATCCGTCTTCTCTTGTGCATCCGATGTGCTGTCGTCGACGAAAACCGAGGCTTGCGAAGGGGTCGTCACTCGTACCTCCCGATTACGGCCCCGCCCCTTGATGGGCGGCGGCGAGTTTGAGCAATGCCGGAAGGGGGTCCGCCCGGCACCAGGTTCGAAGTTCCACCTCCTACCTGTGTTTTCGGGTGTGTCCGCGACGCTAGTACGTAACGCGCGCGAGTGCCACTGTTCGGCAGAATTTCATCTGACACCCGCCACGACGACCACCGCGCTCACTCGGATACCCACCCCCGACAGCACCCGGACCGACTCGGCCGCGGTCGCCCCGGTGGTCGACACGTCGTCCAGCAATACCACCGAGACCCGGTGCAGTGCTGCCGGTTCCGACGCGAGGTGCCGCGCGAATCCTTCACCCTTGCGCGTCAACCGGACGCCACCCTCGAGGTTTACTCGACGTTGATCCGCGCTCAGTCCGACCGAATCGCGCACGGCGCGCCGCATCACGAGCGCGGGGCACACGCGCCTGTCCCCCACCGCGGCGACGGCGATCCGGGTGACGGGGTCGCCGCCGCGTGCACGGGCCGCCCGGGGACGCGTCGGAGCCGGCACCAGAACCACCGGGGCCACGTCCGGTGGGACGAGTTCACCCCACTGCTGCAGACGGCCCAGGGCGCCCGCGACGGCGGATCCGAGGGGCGCAGCGAGATCGCGCCGCCCGCGTTCCTTCGCGGCGATCACGGCGCGGCGGCGGGCACCCGAGTACGTTCCGAGGGCCCACACCCCGACCCCGGGATCGACGCGGGGCCGGAGCAGCACGGGATCGTCGGCCAACTCCGTGGCGCAGCGGGCACACCACTGCGTGCCCGGCACCCCGCACCCGCCGCATTCGGCGGGCAGGATCAGGTCGAGCAGGTTCCGGAGGCCGGGCAGGGCGCGCATGCGGGCAGTATCGGCGACCGCGCCGACAGCCTCAGCCCGGCAGGACCGGGATCGCCTTCACACCCGTCAACCCGGGAACCTCCCGCCAGTACCGGTCACCAGCCGGATCGTTGTTGTTCAACTGGAACACCGCCCGGGAGTCTGCGACGAACTCCGTGGTCGTCGACGCGTCCACGGCCACCACCGGCGCGGTCAGGTTGCGGCTCGGCAGCGCGTCCATCCGCGAACCGTCGACGGCCACCTGCACCACCGGGATGTCCGAGGCCGCGCGCGCGACGACGATCGTGTCACTGGTGCTCCAGTCCAGGGACAGCGCCGGGCTGCCCAGACCGATCGCGACCGCACGGGGATTCGTCAAGGCGTACTCACCGCCCGGCATCTGGGTGACGATCGCGAGGTAGACCTTGCCGTCGACGATCAGAGCCGCGCGCACCCCGTCGCGGGACAGCCGCAACTCGGTGATCGTGGCACCCAGCGCGGTGACGGCGCCGGCGTCGACGTTGACCACCGACGTCCGGCCGGTGCCGGGCTCGCGCAACACTCGGATGACCGTGTTGCCGTTGACCGCTGCCCAGATCGCCGAATTGTCGGGCGCCCATGTCGGGCGGGTGATCGCGCCGCCCTCGAGCACCGACGCGGCACCGTCCTCGTACGCGCCGACCATCAGCGAACTCGCGGGTTCCGGCGCGGGACGCCCGGTGTCCGCGACGGCGGCGACCAGCTTTCCGTCCTGCGACAGCGCGAGCGAACGCATGTTGCGGGCCGAACCGAAGTACCCGGGCACCGGAGTGACACCGGTCTCGGTGACGCTCACCATCGAACCCTCGCGCAGCGCGTGCAACCCCACGGTGGCGCTCGACGTCGCAAACGGATTCATGGACGCGACGTCGGCGGTGGTCCACCCGTTCGGGAACCGCTCGTCGAAGGGCTCGCCGTCGGCGAGCAGCACGTAGGGGCCCGAGATCTCCGCGTTGGCCAGCGTCCAGATCACCTGCGCCGCGAACAGCTGCTTCGCCTGCGCGTCCATCGGCGGCACGCCGGCGAAGTCGATCCGGATCCCGCCGAGCCCCACCCCCACCTGCGCGGTGCGGCCGTCGGCCTTCGTGATCGGGCCGCGCACCGACACGCCGTCGCCGAGCTCGTTGCGCACCGCCGGGGCCAGGGCGGCCTTCGGCCCGTCGATCAGCAGACCGATCAGCTGCGACGCCATCTGGTCCTGGGCGCCCGACACCCAGCGCGGATCCGGCACGACCGTCGTCCCGGCCGGGTCGAGGAAGTACAGCGATTTGCGCTGGTACGTGTTCAGGAACTGCGCCCGGTCGAGGATCACGCCTGCGGGGAGCTCGGAGATCCGCCACTCACCGCCCTGCAGCTCGAGACTGATCTTCGTCTCGAAACTGCCCTCCTCCGCCACGTACAGTCCACCGGGCTCGAGCTGCCCCACCTTGTTGGCGCGGATCGTGTACGTCGCCTGGTCGGCCGACCGTGTCTCCGGGAGGACGTCGACCTTGTCGACGATGGTCGCGCTGGCCGCGTCGTCCCACCTGCCGGACACACCGGGGGTGAGGAACTGGCGGGCCGCGAGGTGCCGGTCGGACGGATCGGTACTGGCCTTGAAGAAGTCACGCAGCAGCAGGTCGGGTTCGCGCCCCGGCGCGGGGGCCGCGACACTCGATCCCGGCGAGTCACGGTTGATCGTGCCGATCGCCTGCGGTGTGGACGAATCCGGGAGGCTCGCGCACCCACTGACCGTGACGAGCACCGCGAGGACGATCGCTCCGCACACCGACCGCGACAGCAGGGCGGATCGCCTGCCGGGCGTCACAGGTCCCGCTCCGGAAGGTGCGAACCGTCTCGGTCACCGACGTGCGCACGCTCACGCTTCTGGGGAACCGTGTGAGACTCGTCGGCCGCCGTCTCCGGGCTCTCGTTGCGCACCGGCAACGTGGTGTCGCCCGGGACAGGCTGCCCCTGAACGTATTTCGCGGTTCCCGGCTTCAGCGGCAGCGGGCTCGACACGACCTTGCGGCCCCGCACCCGCGGCAGTGTCAGCCGGAAGCAGGCCCCTTCGCCGGGTTCGCCCCATGCCTCGAGCCTGCCGTCGTGGAGATTCGCGTCCTCCACACTGATCGCGAGTCCGAGGCCGGTACCGCCCGACCGTCGCACACGCGACGGGTCGGACCGCCAGAACCTGTTGAACACCAGCTTCTCCTCGCCAGGCCGCAGGCCCACACCCTGGTCGCGCACGATGAACGCCGCAGCGCTGTCGTCGGCGCGCAGGCGCAGCAGCACCGGTTTGCCTTCTCCGTGATCGATCGCGTTCGCGAGGAGGTTCCGCAGAATGCGTTCCACGCGACGCGGGTCCACCTCGGCCATGATTGCCTGATCGGGCAGGTCCACGATCAGTTCGGTTCCGCTCTCGCGCGCGAGGTGACGGACCGTCGAGATCGCCGCACGCGCACACATGCGGACGTCGAGTTGCTCGGCGGCCAGTTCCGCGACACCGGCGTCGTGCCTGCTGATCTCGAGGAGATCGGCCAGCAGCCCTTCGAACCGGTCGAGTTCGGCGACCAGCAACTCCGACGACCGCCGGAGCACGGGGTCGAGATCGTCGCTGCCGTCGTGGATGAGGTCGGCCGCCATCCGCACCGTCGTCAGCGGTGTCCGCAGCTCGTGGCTCACGTCGGAGGTGAATCTCTTCTGGAGATTTCCGAACTCCTCGAGCTGGGTGATCTGTTTCGACAGGCTCTCCGCCATCTCGTTGAACGACATCGCCAGCCGGGCCATGTCGTCCTCGCCGCGCACGGGCATGCGTTCCTTCAGCCGGCCGTCGGCGAAGCGCACCGCGATCCGGGACGCCGACCGGATGGGCAGAACCACCTGCCGGGCGACGAGGAGCGCGATGGCCGCGAGCAGCACGGCGAGCACCGCACCACCCACCAGCAGCGTGCCGCGCACCAGTGACAGGCTGCGGTCCTCACTGGCCAGCGGGAACACGAGGTACAGCTCGAGCGTGGAGATAGCGGACGCGGTCGGGCTTCCGACGATCAGTGCCGGCCCCGAATAGCCTTCGGGATCGTTCACGGTGGCGAACTGGTAGGCCACCTGACCGGCCTGGACGAACGCCCGCAGTGATTCCGGGATCTGGTCCGCCGGACCGCTGGACGTCGGGGCGCGGGGACCGTCACCCGGCACGATCAGCACAGGATCGAACGTTCCCGCCGACCCCGACGCCTGACCGGCGTCGGGCTCCCGGTTCGTCAGCGCGGCCCGGGCACCGTCGAGCTGGGTGGTGGGCGAACTACTGTCGTCCGCGCCGGCCAGCTGCCCTTCGACCGTGCTGCGGGCACGGTCCATCTCCTCGGTCGCCGCGTTGATCTTCGTTTCGAGCAGACGGTCGGTGATCTGGCTCGTCAGCACGACGCCGAGCACGACGATGACGATGAGCGACAACGTCAACGTCGAGACGACGACCCTCAGCTGCAGCGAACGACGCCACGTGTGCGCGAGGGTATTGCTCAGTGAGTGACCCCACCGAAGGATCGGCGAAACGCGTCGGTTGACACGACGCCGCCATCGGGAAACACCTGTCACGGCGGTCCGGCCTTGTAGCCGACCCCCCTGACCGTCAAAACCACTTCGGGATTCTCGGGATCAGTCTCGACCTTGGCCCGCAAACGCTGAACGTGCACGTTGACCAGTCGGGTGTCGGCTGCATGTCGGTAACCCCACACCTGCTCGAGCAGGACCTCACGGGTGAACACCTGTCGCGGTTTGCGCGCCAGAGCCACCAGAAGGTCGAACTCGAGGGGGGTGAGGGAGATCAGTTCTTCGCCCCGGCTCACCTTGTGGGCGGGGACGTCGATGACGATGTCGGCGATGCTGAGCAGCTCGGCCGGCTCGTCCTCGGTCCGGCGAAGCCGTGCCCGGACCCGCGCCACCAGCTCCTTCGGCTTGAACGGCTTCATGATGTAGTCGTCCGCGCCGGATTCCAATCCGAGGACCACGTCGACGGTGTCCGTCTTCGCGGTCAGCATCACGATGGGGACACCGGAATCGGCTCGCAGGACCCGACACACGTCGATGCCGTTCATGCCGGGCAGCATCAGGTCGAGCAGCACCAGGTCCGGGCGTGTCTCCCGGACCGCGGTGAGCGCCTGGGTCCCGTCCCCCACCACATACGGATCGAATCCTTCGCCGCGGAGGACGATCGTGAGCATCTCCGCGAGCGCAGTGTCGTCGTCGACAACCAGAATCCTTGGCTTCATGTCCCTATCGTTGCATCTTCGGAGGCCGTAACAGCCCGTTCGCCGTTACGGCGTGCCGTGTTCTTTCTCGTCACGGCGTGCCGTGTCGTCACTCAAGAGTGCCAGGTTTTCGGCGAGCGTGACCGGATCGGTGTCCGGGGTGAGTACCCACCACGGCGAAATCCAGTCCTTCACGGCCAGCTCGCGGTACACCTCGCCGGTGCGTTCCTGCAGTCCACGGTCGCGTTCGTAGGCGTCGAGCGACCGGCTCGCATCCGCCGATTCGCGGCCGCGGGCGCGTTGCGCGGCCAGCGCGACGGGAACGTCCAGATACAGCTGCAGGTCGGGCCGAGGCAACCCCAGCCGCTCGAATTCGAGGTTCTCCACCCAACCCACGAACTCCCCGTCCGCCCCCTGATGCAACCGGGCCGCACCGTACGCGGCGTTGGACGCCACATAGCGGTCGAGAATCACCAGGTCGTGTTCGGCGAGCAGCGCTGACAGCTCCCCGACGGCACCGGACCGGTCCAGCGCGAACATCACGGCCATCGCGTGCACGGAGTCACTGAGGTCACCGTGCGCACCCTTGAGAGCCTCGGACGCCAGATCAGCGTGCACGGACCTGCCGTACCGCGGAAAGTCGAGGGTGCCGACCGTCAGACCCTGGTCGGTGAGGCGTGTTACCACTGCGCCGACGAGTGTTCGCTTGCCCGCGCCGTCCAGGCCTTCCAGCGCAATCAGTTTTCCCACGAGGAAGAAGGCTATCCCCCGGCCCGTACGCGACGGACCGGGGGACGCCGCGATCTCTAGTACCGGTAGTGCTCGGGCTTGAACGGACCCTCGACGTCGACGCCGATGTACTCCGCCTGCTCCTTCGTGAGCTTGGTGAGCGTGCCACCGAGCGCTTCGACGTGGATCTTCGCGACCTTCTCGTCGAGGTGCTTCGGGAGGCGGTACACCTCGTTGTCGTACTCCTCCGGCTTCGTCCACAGTTCGATCTGCGCGATCACCTGGTTGGAGAAGCTGTTGCTCATCACGAACGAGGGGTGGCCGGTGGCGTTGCCGAGATTCAGCAGACGGCCCTCGGACAGCACGATGATCGAGTGGCCGTCCTTGAACCGGAACTCGTCCACCTGCGGCTTGATGTTGATGCGCGTGACCTCGCCGGAACGCTCGAGGCCGGCCATGTCGATCTCGTTGTCGAAGTGGCCGATGTTGCCCAGGATGGCCTGGTGCTTCATCTGCTGCATGTGCTCGAACGTGATGATGTCCTTGTTGCCCGTGGACGTGATCACGATGTCGGCCCAGCCGATGGCCTGCTCGACCGTCTTCACCTCGAAGCCGTCCATCAGCGCCTGGAGGGCGTTGATCGGGTCGACCTCGGTGACCGCGACGCGGGCACCCTGTCCGCGCAGAGCCTCCGCGCAACCCTTGCCGACGTCGCCGTAACCGCAGACGAGCGCGGCCTTGCCGCCGATCAGCACGTCGGTGCCCCGGTTGATGCCGTCGAGCAGCGAGTGCCGGGTGCCGTACTTGTTGTCGAACTTGCTCTTGGTGACCGAGTCGTTGACGTTGATGGCCGGGAACACGAGTTCACCGGCGGCCGCGACCTGGTAGAGACGAAGGACACCGGTCGTGGTCTCCTCGGTGACGCCCTGGACCGACTCCGCAACTTTGGTCCACTTGGTCTTGTCCGCTTCGAGGGACTGACGCAGCAGGGCGAGAAACACCTTGTACTCGTCGGAATCCCGCTCGTCGTCGGTGGGCGGCACGACGCCGGACTTCTCGAACTGCGCGCCCTTGAGGACGAGCATCGTGGCGTCGCCGCCGTCGTCGAGGATCATGTTCGCGGGCTTGTCGGCGTCCGGCCAGGTGAGCATCTGCTCGGCGGCCCACCAGTACTCCTCGAGCGTCTCGCCCTTCCACGCGAAGACCGGGGTGCCCTGCGGCTCCTCGGGCGTGCCGTGCGGGCCGACGACGATCGCGGCGGCTGCGTGATCCTGCGTCGAGAAGATGTTGCACGAGGCCCAGCGGACCTCGGCGCCCAGCGCGGTGAGCGTCTCGATGAGGACGGCCGTCTGGATGGTCATGTGCAGCGAACCGGAAATGCGAGCACCCTTGAGCGGCAGCACCTCTGCGTACTCGCGGCGAAGCGCCATCAGTCCCGGCATCTCGTGCTCGGCGAGCCGGATCTCCTTGCGGCCGAACTCGGCGAGCGAAAGGTCCGCCACCTTGAAATCGATCCCGTTTCGGCTCTCGGCCACGGGCGTGGTTGAAACTGAGGTCGTCATCTGCCTCTCCTGGTTGACTGCTGTTTCGGTCAAGGCTATCGGTACTGCGGCCCGAGGGTCACACTCACGTGAGGCTGCGCCGCGGGGCGGTCACTCCCGATCGGCCCCGTCGACCGCCTCGTCCACGAAAGGTCCCAGAAGGGCACCCAGATCCTCGGCGACGTTGGCCTCGGATTCGGGTGGCATCGAGATGTAACTCATAGCGAGGCGCACGATGGCGCGGCTGAGAATCCCCGCGTCCGACGGGTTCGCCCGCACCCAGCCCCGCTGGAAGACGTCGGCGAGCCGAGTGGAGGCCCGCTCGATGATCGGCGCGCTCTCGGTTGTGATCAGGCGCAGCAGATCGGGCTTGGTCTCGCCACGCAGAAGTGACTGCACTAGAGGGTCGGACAAGCTGGCGGCGAAGAACGCGGTGAATCCGGAGAGCAGCGCGGCGCGACCTTGCCCGACGTTCGCCACGAGCGCCTCGTCGACCGCGTCGACCAGCTCGTCGGCCAGCCGGAGGGCATACGCCTCCGCCAGCCCTTGCCGGGACTTGAACTCGTTGTAGAGCGTCTGCCTGCTCACCCCGGCGCCGGCCGCGACATCCGACATCGTGATGTCCGACCAGTCCTTCTCGAACAGGAGATCCCGCATCGCATCGAGCACCGACTGACGCAGCAGCAGCCGCGCAGCCTCCTGATAGGGCACCCGGACACGCGACGAAGTCATGGCGACGACATTAGTGCCCGCCGCCTCCGGGGCACTCGCCCGGTACTGCCGCTCCGACCCCCGGACGTCCAATCCCGTTGCGTGTCAGACCTCGCCGCGGCTTCGTCTCTCCATCATCGAGTGGCGGCGGCTGTAGGCGAAGTAGATGATCACGCCGAGCGCCATCCACACGATGAACCGGATCCACGTCTCGACGGACAGATTCACCATCAACCACAGGCAGGCGAGGACGGCGAGGACCGGCACCCACGGCACCAGCGGGACACGGAATCCGCGGGGCAGGTCCGGGCGGGTCCGGCGCAGCACGATCACGCCGATCGACACGAGGACGAACGCGAACAGCGTTCCGATGTTCACCATCTCCTCGAGGGTGCCGATCGGGAAGATGCCCGCGAGCACGGCCACCACGACACCGACGAGCACGGTGATCCGAACGGGTGTGCCGTGCTTGCCGGTCGGCGCCAGCCGCCGCGGCATCAGCCCGTCCCGGGACATGGCGAACAGAACCCGGGTCTGCCCGAGCATCAGCACCATCACCACGGTGGTGAGGCCCGCCAGCGCGCCGAACGAGATCAGGTTCTTCGCCCACGTAATTCCGTGAATGCCGAACGCGGTGGCCAGATTGGAACTGTCCCCGGACAATTCGTGGTAGTCGACCATCCCGGTGAGCACCAGCGTCACCGCCACGTACAGGACCGTCACGATCAGCAGCGATCCCAGAATTCCGCGGGGCAACGCCTTCTGCGGATCCTTCGTCTCCTCGGCGGTGGTGGCGACGATGTCGAACCCGATGAACGCGAAGAACACCAGGCTCGCCGCCGCCAGCAGTCCGTACCAGCCGAACGTGCTGCCGCCCGCGCCCGTGATGTAGGAGAACAAGGACTGATGGATACCCTCGCCCGTGCTGCCCGCCTCGGACGGGGGGATGTACGGGGAGTAGTTGTCGGTGTCGATGTAGAACGCGCCGACCACGACCACGACGAGCACCACGGCCACCTTGATCGAGGTGATCACGAGTGAGACCCGCGACGACAGCTTGGTGCCCGTTGCCAGCACGACGGTGATGATGGCGACGATGAGTACCGCACCCCAGTCGAACGTGACCGAGCCGATCTGCGCCACCGGTGTGTGGTTGCCGATCACCTCACCGAGATAGAGCGACCAGCCCTTCGCGACGACCGACGCGGCGAGCGCGAATTCGAGGATGAGGTCCCAGCCGATGATCCACGCGATCAGTTCACCGAACGTCGCGTAGGAGAACGTGTACGCACTGCCCGCCACCGGGACAGTCGAGGCGAACTCGGCGTAGCAGAGCGCGGCGAGCCCGCACGCGATGGCGGCGATCACGAACGCCGCCGACACGGCGGGACCGGCGACGTTGCCTGCGGTGCGCGCGGTGAGCGTGAAGATTCCGGCGCCGATGACGACGGCGACACCGAAGACGGTCAGGTCCCACGCCGTCAGATCCTTGCGGAGCTTGGTTTCCGGTTCGTCCGTGTCCCGGATCGACTGCTCGATCGACTTGGTGCGGAACAATCCGGTCGGCCTGCCGCCTAGGTGCGGTTCTCCGCTGCCTTTGTCCTGGATGGCCATATCAGCCTCCTCAATCGAAAGTTGCCGTTCAGCCTATGCCTTCGGTTGCCCGGAACAGGTCGGGTTCGATGTAGATGCGTCGAGCCGCGGGGACTGCGCCGCGCACTCGCGCCTCGGCCTCGTCGATGGCTTCGGCGACCGCGCTGATGTCCGATCCGGCGGCCACGGCCACTTTCGCGGCCACGAGGATTTCCTCGGGTCCGAGGTACTGCGTCTTGCAATGGATGACGCGCTCGATCTTCTCGCCGTCGACGAGAGCGGCGAGAATACGCGACTCCTCGTCGGCGGTGGCTCCTTCACCGATCAGCAGGCTCTGCATCTCGACGATGAGGATGATCGCGATGATTCCGAGCAGGGCGCCGATGCAGAGGGTGCCGACACCGTCCCACACCGGATCCCCGGTGAGCATCGTCAGTCCGACACCACCGAGCGCGAGAACCAGACCGACCAGTGCGCCGGTGTCCTCGAGCAGCACGACGGGAAGCTCCGGGCTGCGCGACGTGCGGATGAATCCCCACCAGCTCGCCCGTCCCTTGAGGGGACGCGACTCCCGCACGGCGGTGAGGAAGCTGAACGTCTCGAGCCCGATGGCGATCACCAGGATGACCACCGCCACGAGGGGCGACGTGAGTCCCTCGGGGTGCTGGATCTTGTGGATGCCCTCGTAGATCGCGAACAGCGAACCGAGGCTGAACAACACGAGCGCGACGACGAACGAGTAGAAGTACCGGCTACGCCCGTAACCGAACTGGTGCAGATCGTCGGCGGCGCGTTCGGCCTTCTTCTGGCCGAGCAGGAGCAGGCCCTGGTTGGAGGTGTCGGCCACCGAGTGCACGGATTCCGCCAGCATGGACGACGAGCCGGTGATCAGGAAGCCGGCGAACTTGGCTACCGCGATACCGGCATTGGCGCCGAGCGCGGCGAGAATCGCCTTCTTTCCCCCATGAGCCGACAACTGAATTCTCCTCTCGGTCGCACACGACCCTCACGACGGGCCGCGGAGCCCTTCTCGGATCGCAGGGCGGATCACAGGCTACGCGATCGGCGGGCCGACTCTCGCACTGAACAACTGGGCACACTCGGTGCCTGCGGTCACCACCACTTCGGGGTCCTCGGCCGCGATCCAGACGGCGTTGCCCTGGGACAGTTCGAGGGCATCGGTTCCGCACCGCAACTCCACCGAACCCGAGGTGCACAGCAGAATGTGCGGCCCCTCCGAGTCGAGCCGGTGCTCCGTGGGGCCGTCCGGCGACAGGTCGATCCGCGCGAGGACGAATTCCGGCGCCGGCGTCGAGTACACGAATTCGCCACGGCTCGGGCGCTCTTCCGCCTCCAGAATCGGAATGTCGACGGTGTCGAAGTCGAGGACGCGCAGCAACTCCGGAACGTCAACGTGCTTGGGCGTGAGTCCCCCGCGCAGCACGTTGTCGGAGTTGGCCATGATCTCGACGGCCATCCCGTGCAGGTAGGCGTGGAGGTTGCCCGCGTCGAGGTACAGGCCCTGCCCTGGTTCGAGAGTGACCCGGTTCAGGAGGAGCGCGGCGAGAACACCCGCGTCCCCCGGATACACCTCACTCAATTCGAGGGCCGTGCGGATCTCCGCCGTGAACTCACCGTCCTTGGTGTTCGACAGATAGGCGACGCATCCGTCGAGCACCCTCGGCATCAGCGCGCCGAGCACCGGCTGCGGCAACGTGATCCACGTGGTGAACAGCGCGCGGAGACCGTCCGAGTCGGGTTGCCCGGCAATCAGGCCGGCGTAGGGCTGCAGCTCCGGAACCGCGATCGCCTCGAGCAGTTTGACCGTCCGCTGAGGGTCCCGGAATCCGGCGAGCGCGTGGAACCGGCTGAGGGCCACGACGAGTTCGGGTTTGTGGCTGGCGTCCTTGTAGTTGCGCACCGAGGATTCGAGGGGGATTCCCGCTTCGTTCTCCCGGGCGAATCCCTCCCACGCCTGCTCGGCGCTCGGATGGGCCTGCAACGACAGTGGTTCCTCCGACGCGAGCAACTTCAGCAGGAACGGGAGCCGTTCGCCGAACGTCTCCACACTCCGCTTGCCGAGCTGGCGTTCGGGTTCCGAATGCACCAGGTCCAGAAGGGACCGGGGCCCCTCCTCGGTGAGGACGCGGGCGGGATCACCCGGGTGCGCGCCCAACCACAGTTCCGCCTCCGGATGCGCCGTGGGAACCGGAAGTCCACGCAGCTGTGCGATGGCTGTGCGCGATCCCCACGCGTAGGACCGGAGCGCACCTTCGAGTCGGTGCACTAGATACCGCCGATCAACTGGAGATACGCGGCCGTCATGTCGAGTCTGCCGACGAGGACCGCCGCCTGTTCCAGCTCGGGACGCTGAGACGGAACCAGACCCTCGTCCGAGGACGCGACGACGAGGTCGACGTCGCCCAGGGCTGCGATCCTGCGTTCGACGAGCATCCGATCGGCGTCGGCGGACAATACGAACGTGCGCACCGGGCTCGCCGGCGGCGGACCGTCCAGCTCGGGATCGTGGAATATCGAGTCGTGCGCGGAGAGCGCCTGGTCGACACGGAACGTACCCGCCGCACTCAGCACGTCCGAAAGCTCCGACGCGGTCGCCACGCGGCCCGCGTGCAGTAGCGCTTCGGCGCCGTGCCGGGCCAGTTCCACCGTGCTCTCCGTATCGCCCGTGAGCACGATGCGGCGTCCCTGCATGCGGGAGGCCAACGATTTCGCGGGATTGTGAAACACCTCGCTGTTCGGCCTGTCGCGCAGCGCCTCACCGTCGACGGCGTCAGCGATCTGCTCGAGGTCGGGAACCTCGTCGCCCCAACGTTCCGAACCGAGCACCCGGAGGACGGCCAGCAGAACGGCGAAGTACCGCAGCAGACCGTGCCGGGTGAGTGCCCGGACACGTGGCGCGAACATGACGACGCGTCCGGCCGCCGCGGCCTGCAAGGGTCCCTCGTCCGGTGCCGCCACCACCACTTCCGCGCCGCGGCGCACCGCCGCGTCGATGGCCTGCACGAGCCGGGGGTCGCCTGCGTCGTCGCCGGCCACCACCACCACGTCGAGCGGGCCCACCCACACGGGGGTCCGGGTGGCGCGCACCAGCGGGAAACCGATCCGTTCGGCGAGGACCGCCGTCAGGATCGCCGCCCCACGGCTGGCACGCCCCGCGCCGGTCACCACCACCACGCTGCGCGGACGCAGCCCCTGCAGTCGTTCGAGAGCCCCCTCCTCGACCGCGGACCGGGTGGCCCGGATCTGGGCACCACCCATGGCGGCGGAACGCAACGCACCCTCGGTGTCCGCCGCAACCAGTGCGTCCCCGTCGTCTAGATCGAGCAGGGGCGTCGGCGCTGTCATGACACCGCACCCCCTTCCTTCATCAGTGCAAGCCACATTCGCAGCACGAGCAGAACCTGTAGTTCCAACTATGGCAGTCAGGCTCGGACGATGCCCAGTATCTCGGTAACGAGTGCATCTACCTCGGCCGTCGTCGGCGCCTCCACGTTGAGTCGCAGGAGCGGTTCGGTGTTGGAGGCCCGCACGTTGAACCACGCGCCGTCCGTCAGTTCGACCGTGACACCGTCGAGCCGATCCACGTACGTGGTGCGCTCGGCGAACGCCGACAACACCGCGTCGGTCCGTTCGGCGGCGTCCGCGACGGTCGAGTTGATCTCTCCCGACGCCGCGTACCGCTCGTACTTCGCCATCAGCTCGGACAGCGGACGATCCTGCTCCCCCAGTGCCGCGAGGACGTGCAGTCCGGCGAGCATGCCGGAGTCGGCGCCCCAGAAGTCGCGGAAGTAGTAGTGCGCGGAGTGCTCGCCGCCGAAGATCGCGCCCGTCTCGGCCATCTGCTGCTTGATGAACGAATGCCCCACCCGGGTGCGGACCGGGTGTCCGCCCAGCTCGGTCACCAGCTCCGGCACCGCGCGGGACGTGATGAGGTTGTGGATGACGGTCGCGCCGGGCTCCTTGGCCAGCTCCCGCTCGGCGACCAGGGCCGTGACGGCGGACGGCGACACCGGGTTGCCGAGCTCGTCGACGACGAAGCAGCGGTCGGCGTCGCCGTCGAAGGCCAGACCGATGTCGGCACCGGTCTCACGGACGTACCGCTGCAGGTCCACGAGGTTGGCCGGGTCGAGCGGATTCGCCTCGTGGTTCGGGAACGTGCCGTCGAGCTCGAAGTACAGCGGTTCCAGCTTCACCGGCATCGGCTCGAACACGGCGGGAACGGTGTGCCCGCCCATTCCGTTGCCCGCGTCGACGGCCACCGTCAGCGGACGGAGGTCGGAGAGGTTCACCAGTCCGCGGACGAAACTCGCGTACTGCTCGAGCACGTCCTCCTCGGACACCGTGCCGGGAGCGCCGGCGAACGCGGGAACCCCGTCGACGACCTCGGCCGCGATCGTGGCGAGGCCCGTCTCCTGCCCCACCGGCTTCGCGCCTGCGCGGCACAGCTTGATGCCGTTGTACTTCGCCGGATTGTGGCTCGCCGTGAACATCGCACCCGGACAGTCGAGCATCCCCGAAGCGAAATACAGCTGATCGGTGGACGCGAGTCCGATGAGGACGACGTCCAGGCCCTGGGCGGTGACGCCGTCGGCGAACGCGCGGGTCAGATCCGGCGAGGACGCGCGCATGTCGTAGCCGATCACGACCTTCGTGGCGCTCTCCTCGCGAACGAGTCGTGCGAATGCGCCACCCACGTCCTGCACGAACGCGGCGTCGATGTGTTCACCGACGACACCCCGCACGTCGTAAGCCTTGATCACGGCATGTACGGACTCGGCTGATCGCGCCACTTCTTGTTTCTCCTTTACGAGCACCAGTGCTGGCGCAAGCCTAATGCCTGCCCGTCGCGGGCACGGCACGCCGCGGACCGCAGGCCCGGAACAGGCTGGGACGTCAGTTGGACGGGTCGGGAAGTACCCGCAGGTGGCCACGACGACCGGTGCGCGCCGGGCCGGGCTGGGTGCCGGTCTCCGCGCGATCCTCGGTGGACAGGGCCCGTTCGGACCGCCCGCGATCGCCGAGGCCCGCCTCCCGCACGGCCTCCGCCAGCGCGGTCAGATCGTCCTCGTCGGGGGTGCTCGACGAGAACCCACCCTCGTACCGAACCAGTTCCCAGCCCTTGGGTGCGGTAATCCTCGACGCGTGCGTTTCGCACAGATCCCACGAGTGCGGTTCGTCGACCGTGGCGAGCGGGCCGACGACGGCGGTGGAGTCGGAGTAGACGTACGTGAGCGTCGCGACAGCGGGGTTCTTGCACCCGGGGCGGCAGCATCGACGCAGAGATCTCACAGCTAGGGAGCCTAGCCCCACGAAGGCCCGACACCTACTCGGACACACCGAGAGTGTGCGGCTGTCGTAATGTCCACACCATGTCCAGAGCACGACGCAGGCGTCCCGTGACCACCCGATCCGTCGACCGACGGGGACGGGGAATCCGCGGGTCCGTTTTCCCTCCGGACGCGCCGGCACGACGGAGCCGCGCAGAGAAGTTCGATCTGGTGGTCCTGGAGGCGTTCGCGCCGATCGACGCGCGCTGGCGTGAACGCCTGACGAAGCTGGACATCGCCGTCGACGAGGTCCCGAAGATTCATGCGCTCGACCCGGATTCGGTCAACTGGCCCGCCGAGGTCGTGGCGGACGGGCCCGTGCCGCTGTCCCGACTGATCCCGGCCGGCATCGACCGGCACGGATCCACGACGCGGGCGCGAGTCGTCCTGTTCCGGCGACCGCTCGAACAGCGCGCCAAGGATCCGGACGACCTCACCGACCTGGTGCACGACGTGCTCGTACAGCAGGTGAGTACGTACCTCGGAGTCGAACCCGAGGTCATCGACCCGGATTTGCCGGGCGACGAAGACTGACTAGACGATCCCCCGCTTCAGGCGCCGGCGCTCACGCTCCGACAGGCCACCCCAGATACCGAACCGCTCGTCGTTGGCCAGTGCGTAGTCGAGGCATTCGTCCCGCACCTCGCAGCCCAGGCAGATGCGCTTCGCTTCCCGGGTGGAGCCTCCCTTTTCGGGGAAGAAGGCCTCAGGGTCGGTCTGCGCACAGAGCGCTCGTTCCTGCCACTGATCCTCGATGGTCTCGAACAGTTCGTCGAAACCTGTCACCAGACTCAACGCCGGGCGGGGGCCCGTCGTCTCGACTTCCTGTGCGACGAGTTCCGGCACAGGAATTACTTGCACACAGACTTCTTGAACACAGACGCCGTCCGCTGCGCCTGCTTCGGAATTGGTCTGCGGTTCGTCGCTTACTGTGCTCCAGCGAGTCTCCGACTCGATCTGCTCATTGGGCATCGTTCCGCCTCCTCACCTGTGATAGCGCAGAAAATTTCGATCGATCATGTACCCCGACCCGAACACCCCTGCCACCCGTTCGAACATTCGTTCGAATTGATCCCCGCTGCAAGTGATTCCACGCCCGCAACGTCGGAATGACATATTTGTGATTAGACACGCCCAGCGTGTCGCGGTCAAGCTAACCGCCCAAAGTCGATTACTATTTCGCGCTCGCGAATCGCTCCGGGGAAGCAGCTCACAGGAGGCGGACGGCCACCGCCTAGGCTTGCATCGTGAACGTGACTGTATTGGTTGGCGGGGTGGGTGGGGCCCGGTTCCTGCTAGGTGTGCGGAGGTTGCTCGGGGCCGATGCGCCCGGTGGTGGGGGCGCCGATTCCGGCCATTGCATCACTGCTGTGGTCAATGTCGGTGACGACGTCTGGATGCACGGGCTGCGGATCTGCCCGGACCTGGACACCTGCATGTATACCCTCGGCGGCGGTATCGACACCGAGCGTGGGTGGGGGCATGCCGGTGAAACCTGGAATGCCAGGGAGGAACTCGCCGCCTATGGTGCGAAACCGGATTGGTTCGGGCTCGGTGACCGGGACATCGCGACGCATCTGATTCGCACCCAGATGCTGCGGACGGGGTATCCGTTGTCGGCGGTGACCGAGGCGTTGTGCAACCGGTGGCGGCCGGGTGTGACGCTGCTGCCGGTGACCGACGACCGTAGTGAAACTCACGTCGTGATCACCGATCCCGAGGACGGGGAGCAGCGGGCGATCCACTTCCAGGAGTGGTGGGTGCGGTACCGCGCGCGGGTGCCGACGCACAGCTTCGCGCACATCGGCGCCGAGCAGGCGGCCCCGGCGCCGGGGGTGGTCGAGGCGATCGAGAACGCCGACATCGTGTTGCTGGCGCCGTCGAATCCGGTGGTCAGTGTCGGGGCGATCCTGGCGGTGCCCGGGATCCGGGGTGCGTTGCGCACCACCGCGGCGAGGGTGGTCGGGATCTCGCCGATCGTCGGGGGAAAACCGTTGCGCGGCATGGCCGACGAATGCCTCGACGTGATCGGGGTGGAAACGTCGGCGGAGGCGATCGGCCGCTGGTACGGGGCCAGGGGCGGGACCGGGATCCTCGACGGCTGGCTGGTCCACGACACCGACACCGCCGAGGTCCCCGGCGTCGAGGTGGCCAGGGTGCCGCTGATCATGTCGGACCCCGACGTGACCGCGGCGATGGTGCGGGCGGCGCTGGACGTGGCGGGGGTGACGCTGTGACCGACCCCGCCGGGGTGTCCCGGCTCGATCACGCGCCGGGCGGTGCGATCGAGATCCTGCCGGTGACCGGTCTGCCCGAGTTCCGGCCCGGCGACGACCTCGCCGCGGCGGTGGTCGCGGCGGCGCCGTGGCTGGCCGAAGGTGATGTGCTGGTGGTCACCAGCAAGGTGTTCTCGAAGGTGGAGGGCCGGATCGTGTCCTCGCCGACGGACCCGGAGGAGCGCGATGCGGCCCGGCGGCGGCTGGTCGAGCAGGAGGCGGTCCGGATCGTGGCCCGCAAGGGGCGGACCCTGATCACCGAGAACCGGCTCGGGATCGTGCAGGCGGCGTCGGGGATCGACGGCTCGAACGTGGCGGGTTCCGAACTCGCGTTGCTGCCGGAGGATCCCGATGCCAGCGCCGCCGCCCTGCGGGACGCGATCGAGGTGGCGCTCGGGGTGCGGGTGGCGGTGGTGGTCACCGACACGATGGGCCGGGCGTGGCGCAACGGTCAGATCGATGCCGCGATCGGTGCGGTCGGGCTTCCGGTGCTGCACGCCTACGCCGGGGCCCGGGACAGTCAGGGCAACGAACTGGTGGTGACGGAGGTGGCGGTCGCCGACGAGATCGCCGCCGCCGGTGACCTGGTCAAGGGCAAGCTCGGC
>NZ_JBHWUE010000042.1:0-92666 GCF_042738615.1 Rhodococcus sp. NPDC059968 | reverse complement strand
GACCACCTGATGCCCGCCCGACGATCACGAACCAACCCCCGCGTGGTCAAACGAGCGATCTCCAAGTTCGTCGCCAGCACTGCCCGCGGCCGCACCCGAGGGCCAAGTCTCAAGGCCACCATCGCCATCAACATCCTCACCGACATCGACCCTTGACAACACAACCCACGACTTAACTACACGGCTTTGTGCCTAGTCCGGCAGGATCGGCACGGTCACACCCTGATCCCGGCCCAGCAGTACCGCGCGGGTCACCGCCGAGGAGCCGAAGCGGTCGCGGAGGCTGTCGAGGGTGTTGTCGAGGGAACTGCTCGTGTACGGGTCGAACGGCAGCGCCAGCTGTTGCGGGCAGTCGTCCTCGAGGTTGGCCACCGCGATTCCCACGAGGGTGATGCCCTTGGATTCGATCATGGGCCACGCGTGGCTCAGCAAGCCCCGGGCCGTGGTGAGGATCGTCTGCGTCTGAGCCGACGGCTGCGCGAGTGTGTGCGACCGCGTGACCCGGGTGAAGTCGTCGAACCGCAGCCGGAGTACGACGGTGCGCCCCACCCGTTTTCCACGTCGCAGTCGGCCCGCCACCCGGTCGACCAGCGCCACCAGAGCGGCGTCCACGTCCTCCCTCGACTTGGGTCTGCGCCCCAGGGCGTGCTGCGCGCCGACGGATCGTCGCCTGCGCCCCACCTGCACGGGACGCGGGTCGCGTGCCCAGGCCAGCGCGTGGAGATGGTGGCCCGCAGCAGGTCCGACTATGGACACGAGCAGCTCTTCCGGACAGTGGGCGAGCTGGCCGACTGTGGCGATCCCGGCGTCGCGTAGCTTGACCGACGTCACGGCGCCGACTCCCCACAGCCGTTCGACCGGCAGCGGGTGCAGGAACTCGATCTCGCGGTCCGGCGGCACGTGCAGCAGTCCGTCGGGTTTGCCCACCGCGCTGGCCACCTTGGCGAGGAACTTCGTTCGCGCGACCCCGACGGTGATCGGCAACCCGACCTGCTCGCGTACATCGCGGCGCAGTCGTGCCGCGATGTCGACCGGTGTGCCGGCGATCTTGCGCAGACCGGCGACGTCGAGGAACGCTTCGTCGATCGACAGACCCTCCACCAGGGGTGTGGTGTGCTCGAAGACCTCGAACACCGCCTTGCTCGCCGCCGCGTACGCCGACATCCGCGGACGCACCACGACGGCGTGCGGGCACAGACGCAGCGCCTGCGCACCGCTGCTGGCCGTGCGCACCCCGTAGGCCTTGGCCTCGTAGCTTGCTGCCAGCACGACGCCGCCGCCGACGATCACCGGACGACCCTGCAGACCGGGGTCGTCCCGCTGCTCGACCGAGGCGTAGAAGGCATCGAGGTCGGCGTGCAGGATGGTCGCCTCGGCGCCACTCGAGATGCGCGGGCGCGGCGAATCGGACACGAACATATGTTCGCATCGACCAGCGACAGAAGTCGAGCGCTGTTCAGGCCGACAACAGCGTTCGCACTGCGGTGGGTGTCTCGCCGAGGTGGGCCCGGATGGTCCTGGTCATGTGCGCCTGATCCGAGAAACCCAGGTCAGCGGCGAGGCCGGCGAGGTCCCGGTCGCCGCTCTCGATCCGCCCGAGCGCCCGCCCGACCCGAACCCTGTTGCGGTACCTGGTGAGCGAGACGCCCGTGACGGCACTGAACGCACGACTGAGCGCGAACGGTGACACCCCCAACCGTTCGGCAAGCGGTATCAGACCGTCCGAGCCGGGCTCGTTGTCGAGGACCGCCGCGCGGGCAGCGGCGGCCACCACGTCGTCCGGAAGGCCGCCGCGCCGGCGTGAACGCGACCGTCCCTGCGAGGCGGCGAGCGCGGCGACCGCGACGAGTCGGACGACCTCCTCGGCGAGGGCGAAGTGGACATCGCCCGTCCGGCCGGCACGGAGCAGTCGTCGATGAAGAAGATCGACGCGGCCATCGACGTACACATCCGGACGGCCGAGCGTCCAGTGGTCACCGGCGATCGCACGCCAGAGCTCGGGCCGGACACTGATCGACGTGCACCGGTCTCCACCGGCGGGGTGCGCGAACCGTTCCACTTCGCCCGGTACTCCGAGGTAGGCGACAGTCGGGTCGGCCGTCGACTCGTGTCTGCCGATCCGGCGCAGGAATCGGCCGCCGCGGACGAGCACGAACCGGTGATCGTCTCGCACCTCCACGTCCGACCAGCCCGGGTGCACGGCGCAGCAGTCCACCGCCCAGACACTGGCGCCGTGTAGATGTGCGACCTCGCTCACCGCCACAACAGGGACGCTACCCGCGGGGCCCGACACCTTCCCGTACATGCGGTGGCCTGCAAGAATGTTCAATCCTCACGGGATTTTCCGAGGCAGGCTGCAGTCATGTCATACATCAACGAGTCCACCCACATCGATGTCACACCCGCCGCCGCGTGGGACGCTCTGCGCGACTGGGGTGCGTTGCACACGCGTCTCGCCGCAGGTTTCGTCACCACGTCGGTGATCGACCAGGGGGATCGGGTCATCACGTTCTTCGACGGTTCCGTCGCCCGGGAGCGTCTCGTCTCGTGCGACGAGGACGCGCGCCGACTGGCCTGGTCGATCGTCGACGGCCCCTACCGGCATCACAATGCTTCCGCCCAGGTGAGCGACGACGGCCACGGCGCGACCGTGTTCGCCTGGACCGCGGACATCCTGCCCGCGACTCTCGCGGACCGGACCGCGCAGATGATGAAACTCGGCATCGAGGCCGTCCGGCGGACCCTCGAAAGCGCCGACCGCGTCGTCGACCCCCGGTGAGACACCAACGGCCCGATCCGGTTCAGGAGGACTGAGCCGGATCGGGCCGCGCGGACGCTGGTCTGTGCAGGTTTACGGCGAGGCGATTGCCGCGCTCATCACGCGGATGGCACTGACGAGACCGTCGATGAGGTCTCCGTCCCCGAACGACGACACCGCTGCGGTGGCGCCGAGCTGGGCGACCCGGTCGGTGACCCGGTTGGCCACGGCCCGGCCGCTGCGGACCTCGACCGTCCGCTGGTTGGGCGAGACCGCGATGAGCACCGACCGCTCCGCCTCGGGGGTCGTCGGGAACAGCGCGTCGGCGCCGGCCGCGGTGTCGTCGCCGAGGTCGCCGATGTACGCGTTGAAGCGCACCTTCGTCTTGCGGGTGCCTTCGGTGAGGGCATCGTCGAGGCGGACGAGTTCGTCCGTCGTGAACGGCAGGTCGTCGGTGAACGGCTCACCGACGCGGTGCACGCCCGAGATGCGACCGCTGGCGGTCACGACGCTGCCGACAGGCAGATTGTCCGCGGATACCGCGGACGCGGGAATCAGGTCACCACTTGCCACTTGCCGAGCCTCCAATCAGGTCTGCCGAACCGGCGTGCGCGCCGTGGTGTCCGCCGTGATGACCGTGGGTGGTCACCTCGTCGACGGCGCTCCACAGCACCGGCGCGTGCGTCCATTCCTCACCGAGGTGGAACGCGGGCGGCACGGGGCCCGGCGTCTTCTTGCCGACGAACGACATCCCCGCGAAGAAGGCGGTGATCAACGCCGGAATTCCTACGAATATCAGCACTGTCTCGAGAATGCTCACACCGCAAACGGTAGCCCAGAACCGTGCGGGGGGAAGCGTCAGGGCCGAACTTCGCGAAGGGGACCCGTGGAACGCTCAGGCGGCGCCTTCACCGAGGTAGGGCATCCACGAGGGGTGCAGGTCCTTGGTGGACGCCAGGAGTCGCCAGTGCGGCCCCGACGGAGGCACGAGGGAGGCCCTGAGCGTCCAGCCGAGTTCGCTCACCAATTTGTCCGCCTTGCGGTGGTTGCAGGGCGCACAGCAGGCCACGCAGTTCTCCCACGAATGCTCGCCGCCGCGACTGCGGGGAACCACGTGATCGACGGTCTCGGCCTTGGCGCCGCAGTAGGCGCAGCGGAACCGGTCCCGGTGCATGAGGGCTGCACGGGTCATCGGAACGCGGGCGCGGTACGGGACGCGGACGTAGTTCCGGAGGCGGATCACGGACGGCACCTGCACGGACCACTGCTCGGAGTGGACGACCGGGGCCTGGGGATCCTCGTGGACGGTATCGGCCTTACCGCAGGTCATCAACACCACGGCACGGCGGGCAGGAAGGGCGGTGAGCGGCTCGTAGGTGACATTCAGGAGAAGCACCCGGCGCTTGATCCAGAGCGGAACCGCATTCTCGCCCGGGAAAGAAGGCTCTGCGCTGTGCGCGGAGCCTTCGGTGATCACTTGTAAAGCAAACGCCCCTGAAACCCCGGCACTCCGGGCATCAGTGGGCACGAGTTGTCGGTGCGCGCGGGCGCTGTGTCGATTCTTCATGCGACCTCCGGGAGATTGCCACCAAGTGCACCATGAATTGCCTGCTCGTGCACGCCCATTTCCGACAAAAATGCAGGACATTCGATGAACAGACGGTGACGAAGACGGCCCGCGCCGGCACGTGCACAATGGAAGGCGCCATGACTGACGTGCAGCAGACCTTCTACGAGGCGGTGGGCGGAGCGGAGACGTTCCGCAAACTCACCGCGCGCTTCTACGAGGAAGTCGCCAGGGACGACATCGTGCGGCCCCTCTACCCCGAGGAAGATCTGGGTCCGGCCGAGCGCCGGATGCGGATGTTCCTCGAGCAGTACTGGGGCGGACCGCACACCTATTCGGACGAGCGCGGCCACCCACGACTGCGGCTGCGTCACCAGCCGTTCAAGATCGGCCCGATCGAGCGCGACGCCTGGCTCCGGTGCATGCACACGGCCATCGCGTCGATCGACACCGGAACCCTCGACGACGCCCACCGCAAGGCTCTCACCGAGTACATGGACATGGCCGCGGCGTCGATGGTGAACTCCGCCTTCTGAAACCGCCCCGCGCCGATTACGCCGGTCGAGTCGTGGCGCGGGCGATCGTTTGGCACGATGGGCGTTTGTGAGCACTCCCGCCGAAACATCCGCCGACGACGCACAGCCGGCACCCTGGTGGTCCGACGCCGTCTTCTACCAGATCTATCCCCGCTCGTTCGCCGACGCGAACGGTGACGGTGTCGGCGACCTCCACGGAGTGCGGGACAAGCTGGGGTACCTCGAACTGCTCGGTGTCGACGCCCTCTGGCTGAGCCCGGTCATGCGCTCGCCGATGGCCGATCACGGTTACGACGTGTCCGATCCCCGTGACATCGACCCGCTGTTCGGTGACCTCGCGACCATGGACGCACTGATCGAGGCCGCGCACGCGCGCCAGATCAAGGTGACGATGGACCTGGTGCCCAATCACACCAGCGTCGAGCACGAATGGTTCCGCGCCGCCCTGGCGTCGCCGCCGGGCAGTCCCGAACGGAACCGGTACATCTTCCGCGACGGTCGCGGTGAGGACGGCGCGGAGCCACCCAACAACTGGCCGAGCATCTTCGGCGGGCCGGCGTGGACGCGGATCACCGAGGCCGGCGGCAAGCCCGGCCAGTGGTACCTGCACATCTTCGCGACGGAACAGCCCGACCTGAACTGGGACGACCCGGAGGTCGTCGAGGATCTCACGAAGACACTCCGGTTCTGGCTGGACCGCGGCGTCGACGGATTCCGCATCGACGTCGCGCACGGCATGGCGAAGCCGGAAGGTCTGCCGGACCACGACTGGTCCGCCAACGAACTGCTGCAGAATTCGGACGACGATCCGCGGTTCGACAACCCCGCGGTCCACGACATCCACCGCGGCATCCGCAAGGTCCTCGACGAGTACCCGGGCACGATGGCCGTCGGGGAGATCTGGGTTCGAGACAACGAACGCTTCGGCGAGTACATCCGGCCCGACGAGCTGCACCTCGGGTTCAACTTCCGGTTGGCCGAGGCCGAGTTCTCGGCGGAGACGGTGCGGGAGGCGATCGAGAACTCCCTGACCGCCGTCGACCAGGTGGGCGGAACACCCACCTGGACCCTGTCGAACCACGACGTCGAACGGGAAGTCACCCGGTACGGCGGCGGCGGAATCGGCACGGCACGCGCCCGGGCCATGATCCTCGTCGAACTGGCGCTGCCGGGTGCGGCGTTCCTGTACAACGGCGCCGAACTCGGCCTGCCCAACGTCGACCTCCCCGATTCGGCGTTGCAGGACCCGGTGTGGGAACGGTCCGGTCACACCGAACGCGGCCGCGACGGCTGCCGGGTGCCCGTTCCCTGGGAGGGCACCGAACCACCGTTCGGGTTCGGCACCGGCGAGCCCTGGCTGCCGATGCCACCCGAGTGGGCGGACCTCACCGTCGAGGCGCAACTCGAGGACGTCACGTCGACGCTGTCGCTGTACCGGGCCGCACTCGAACTGCGCTCGCTGCGTCCGGAGTTCTCCGGTCCCGGGATCGACTGGTACGGGAGCCCCGCGGGCTGCTTCGCCTTCCGCAGGCGCGGCGGGCTGATCTGCGCCCTCAACGCCACCGACGCGCCGATCTCACTGCCACCCGGTGAGGTGCTGCTCAGCAGCGCGCCGCTCGTCGAGGGACAGCTTGCACCGAACGCGGCTGCGTGGCTCATCTGACCCGCACTCCCGCAGTCGCGGCGGTCGTCGCAGCATCGATCCTGTTCGCCACGACGGGAACCGCGCAGGCGCTTGCGTCCCGCGCCCTCGGATACGACCTCGACCCGCTGGCCGTCGGGTCGGTCCGGGTGGTGGCCGCGGGCGCGCTCCTCGCGGCGTTCGCGGAGCTGCGCGGCGGACTCGGGTTCGGTGACGGCTCCGGGATTCGCGGATACGTGCCCGCCGTGTGGGGCGGGATCGGGGTCGCGGCCTACCAACTCGGCTTCTTCAGTGGTGTGCAGAGCGCCGGGGTGGCGGCGGGAACCATGATCGCGCTGGGTTCGGGCCCCGCCTTCACCGGCGCACTGCAATGGGCGGTGCACCGGCAACGTCCCGGTCCGGTGTGGGCCGTGTCCACCGTCATCGCGGTCGCCGGAATGGCGTTGATCGTGGCGGGCACGACCGGCGGCTCAGGCTCGTCCGGGATCCTGGCGGGTGCGCTGCCTGCGCTGATCGCCGGTCTCGGGTACGCCACCTACACCGTTGCCGGGTCGTCGCTGCTCGCGGCGGGTGCCAGTCCCGAGGCGGCGATGGGACAGATGTTCGGTCTCGGTGGGCTGTTCCTGATCCCCGTGCTCGTCGCGACCTGGCCCGGCGGGCTCGACACCGGAGCGGGCGCTGCGGCCGCGGTGTATCTGGCGATCGTCCCGACCGTGCTGGCATATCTCTTGTTCGCCGCCGGGCTGCGGCGGTTGCCACCCGCGACGGTCGCCACGCTGACGCTCACCGAACCGGTGGTCGCGGCGCTGCTCGGCACGGCGGTGCTCGGCGAGCAGTTGACCCTGGTCGCGGGGCTGGGCATGGCGGCGGTCGTCGCGTCGCTCGCCGTTCTCGCAACCAGCACGCTGCGGTCCGGCTGACGGCGCGCTACCGCGCCACCGACAACGGAATCCCGCCACCGCGGTGGCGGTAAATCGACCCGAACCGGGCGTCCACCCGCAGCCACGACGCGGTGGCACGCACCCGGACCAGTTCGGAGGCGTCGATGCGCTCGAGGTCGATGTCGGCGGTCAGCCGATCCGAGCCCGCGTGCGGAACGAACCCCATCGCGGTGAGAGCGAACACCACCCGCATCGGGATGCCGACCGTGTGCTCCGCGCCCTCCACCTGCAGCACTTCCTGGTCGAGGAGTGATGCGGGCGGACCGTGGCCGCTGCCGTGCTCCTGCGCCAGGGCCGCACCGCGTTGCGCGAGGTCGACGAGGACACGCGCCGGGACGTCGTCGACGTGAACGAAGCCCTCCGTCGGAGGCAGAGCGCCCCGCCACGCCGAATCCATCGAGAACCCCGGATCGATGTCGGCCGCGGTCGCCGCTTCGAGAGCGGCGAGCAGTTGGTCGCCGGCAGCCGACGTGTCGTCCGGGGTAATGGTCCCCGCGACCGTGCGCACCGCCAGCGCGTCGAAACCGGTTGCCGCCCAGATCGTCAGGCGGCCGGGTCCACGTTGACGGAGACGCACCACCGTCGACTCGTCCAACCGGACCACCCGCGTGAGGAACGTGGCAAGATCACCACGCTCCGCGGCGTCCGGGATCGACAGGACGCGCTCATGCACGCTGCCAGCTCTCCAGGTATGCACGCTCGACGTCGGTGATTCTGCGCAGGCGCTGGGTGCCGATGTCGAACGCCGCGATCTGCGTCGAGGCCACGATGGACGGCGCGACCGAGACGTCGACGCCCTTCGGGCGGACCTCGTAGTTGATCGTGAAATCGACCGCGCGAACCTTCTCCACCCACATGAGGACGTCGAGCGGCGAATCGCTGTGCCGGAGTTGCCCGCGATAGCGCACATGGAGGTCCGCGATGACCGCGCCGTCACGCAACGTGACAGTGGGCCGATCGTCCTCGAACAGCCAGGGAATCCGCGCCTCCTCCAGCAACGTCACCATCCGTGCGTGGTTGATGTGCTGGAAGACGTCCATGTCCGACCATCGAACTTCGACCTCCGCGTGAAAGCCCTCGCTCAACGTCATACCTCCGATCGGGTGCCCATACCTCGCACCATGCTGCGTACCTGACGCGCCGCCACCGAGAGCGTCGCGAGGTCAAGGGTCCCAGACTCGAAAATTTCGGTGAGAGCGGACCTCGCCCTGGCCAGCCGGGACGCGTTCGTCGACTCCCAATCGTCGATCTTCTCCTGCGGCGTCTCGTGAGGTTCACCACCCAGGAGCACTTCCATCGTGAGCTGACGCAGCGAACTGTAGAGGTCGTCGCGCAATGCGAGGCGTGCCAGCGAATGCCAGCGGTCACCCCGCGCGAGAGTGGACACGGCGCTCAGCAGCCAGTCGATGCCGAGGTGGCCGTCGAGTTCGTAGTACAGCTCGGCGACCTCGTCGATGTCGCGTTCGGCGATGTCGGCGACGTCGCTGATGTCGAGCAGACAGAATTTGTCCAGAAGCCGGAACACCTCGAACGCGAGGTCCTCGGGCGCCCCGCGGAGGACGAGCGGCCGCGCCCGCGTCTCCACGTCGGCGAGCTGATGCCCTCGCACGAGCTGCGGCACCCTCGGCGAGAGTGCCCGGAAGTCGGCCGAGTACCGGGCGATCTCGGCGCCAACGGCGAGGGGCTGAGGCCGGTTGGTCAGGAACCAGCGGGACGCGCGGTCGAGAACCCGGCAGGACTCGAGAATCAGGTCGTCCTCGATGTCCGCCGCGATGTTCGCCGACCGGATCCTCGACCACAGGTCGGGCAGGGCGAAGATCTCGGTAACCGCAGCGTAGGCGCGGATGGCGTCGGTGCTGCTCGCACCCGCCTCGTCCGCCAATCGGTATGCGAAGGTGATACCGCCGTTGTCGATGGTCTCGTTCGCGAGCATCGTCGCCACGATCTGCCTGCGCAGCGGGTGCGCCTTGATCGCGGTGCGGAACCGCTTGCGCAATACCGTCGGGAAGTACCGCGGCAGACGCGGCGCGAACGTCTCGCTGTCGGGCAGGTCCGTCGCGAGGAGGTCGTCCTTGAGCGCGAGTTTCACGTGCGCGATGAGGGTCGCGAGTTCCGGAGACGTCAGTCCCTGCCCGGCCGGCCTGCGTCGTGCGATCTCTTCCTCGGTGGGCAGGGCCTCGAGTTTCCGGTCGAGTCCGCGACGCGACGCCAGGTTCTCGATCTGGCGGCGATGCACGCTCAGCATCGGTACCGCGCTGGTCCGGGAGACACCGAGGAGATCGTTCTGCGCGATGTTGTTCGCGAGCACGAGTTGGGCCACCTCGTCGGTCATCGACGCCAGCAGAGGATTTCGTTCCTCCCGCGGCAACCCGCCGCCGCTCACCAGCGAGTCCAGCAGGATCTTGATGTTCACCTCGTGATCGGAGCAGTCGACGCCCGCGGAGTTGTCGATCGCGTCGGTGTTGATCCGGCCACCGTTCTGGCTGTACTCGATTCGGCCGAGCGCCGTCACCCCGAGATTGCCGCCCTCGCCCACCACCTTCGCCCGCACCTCGTTGCCGTCGACGCGCACGGAGTCATTGCTCTTGTCGCCCACCATCGCGTTGGTCTCGGTGGACGCCTTGACGTACGTGCCGATGCCACCGTTCCACAGCAGATCCACGGGGGCACGCAGGATCGCCCGGACCAGTTCCGGCGGGGAGAGTTCGGTGACGGCGTCGTCGAGTCCGAGCGCAGCGCGCGCCGCGGCGCTGATCGGCACCGATTTGCGGGTCCGGTCCCACACTCCCCCGCCCTCGCTGATGATGCTGGTGTCGTAGTCGGCCCACGACGACCGGGGCAGCGCGAACATCCGGGACCGCTCCTCGAAGGACCTGGCGGCGTCGGGATCCGGGTCGAGGAAGATGTGCCGGTGGTCGAACGCCGCCACGAGCCGGATGTGCCGGCTCAGGAGCATGCCGTTTCCGAACACGTCCCCGCTCATGTCGCCGACACCGACCGCACCGAAGTCCTGGGTCTGGGTGTCGACCCCCATTTCCCGGAAGTGCCGTTTCACGCTCTCCCAGGCACCGCGCGCGGTGATGCCCATCCCCTTGTGGTCGTACCCGGCCGAACCACCGGACGCGAACGCGTCGCCGAGCCAGAATTTGTACTGCTCCGCAACAGAATTGGCGAGGTCGGAGAATTTCGCGGTGCCCTTGTCCGCGGCCACGACGAGATACCGATCGTCGCCGTCGCGCCGCACCACCCGGGCCGGCGGCACGATGTCCCCCGACGCCTGATCGACGTTGTCGGTGAGGTCCAGGAGCCCGCAGATGAACGTGCGGTAGCAGTCCTGGCCCGCCTCGAGTGCGGCCGCGCGGTCGGCCGCGGCGTCCCCCGACGTCGTCGGCGGATTCTTGACGACGAAGCCGCCCTTCGCGCCGACCGGGACGATCACCGCATTCTTCACGGCCTGAGCCTTCGCCAACCCCAGAATCTCGGTGCGGAAATCCTCACGCCGGTCCGACCAGCGCAGCCCGCCGCGGGCGACGGACCCGAACCGCAGGTGCACACCCTCGACGTCGGGTGAGTACACGAAGATCTCGTACTTCGGGCGAGGCTTCGGCAGTTCCTGGATCGACGTCGGATCGAGCTTGATCGAGAGGTACGTCGGCGGCTCCCCGGTCTCGCCGACGACGAAATAATTGGTGCGCAGCGTCGACTTGATCAACCCGAACAGACCGCGCAGGATGCGGTCCGCGTCGAGGCTGACCACGGCGTCGATGTACTCCCTCAGACGGGTGTCGAGTTCGACGACCAGGTCGGGTGAGGGCGACTCCGGGTCGAACATCGCCTCGAACAACTCGACGAGCGTGTACGCCGAACGGGGATTCGCCAGCGCAACCCCCTCGATGTGGAACTGGCTGTACGGAAACCCCGCCTGGCGCAGGTACTTTGCGTACGTTCGCAGGATCACGGCCTGCCGCCACGACACCCCCGCCCGCAGGATCAGCTCGTTGAACCGGTCGGCCTCCGCACGCCCGAACCAGACCGCGGTGAAGGCATCCGTGAACCGTTCCTGAAGCTTCGGTGCGGCGGCGGATGCCTCCTCGGCGGCGAGTTCGGCATCGAGGTCGTCCTCCACCGAGGAGCGGAGCAGCTCCGCGGGCACCGACAGCCCGAAATCGTAGATCCAGCACGTCATCCCGTCCGGCCGCGGAATCAGATAGGGCCGTTCGTCGAGCACCTCCACACCCAGGCTCTGCAGCACCGGAAGCACCTGGCTCAGCGAAATACCGTCCCCGCCCACGTACAGGGTGAATCGCCAGTGCCCGACCTGCGCCCCGGGATCGCGGTAGAGCAGCAGGTCGATGGAACCGTCCTCGAGCGCTTCCAGCCTCGCGAGATCCGACAACGCGCGCGTGGCGTCGAAATCCTCCTTGTACCCCTCGGGCAGGACGGCGGCATAACGCTGCGCCAGAACGGGATCCACACCGGTGGTCACTGGGAGGAGGTCACCGAGATGGTCGTCCCAGCTGCGGCTCGCCTCGGCCAGCATGGCCTGGACCCGTTCGCGGTCGGCGTCCGAGAGGTCGAGCCGCGACCCCATGTGTTCGGCGCTCTTGCGGATCGTCACGTGCAGCAGCGCCAGGTCGGACTCCGTGACGCGTGCGGTGTATTCCAAAGCGCCGCCGCCGAATTCCCGCAGCAGAATGTCCTGCATCGCGAGCCGGACCCGGGTGGTGTACCGGTCGCGGGGAAGGTAGATCAGGCAGGAGACGAATCGTCCGATAAAATCCTCGCGCACGAACAGACGTACCTGACGCCGGAGCCCGATGCTGTGCACGGCGGTCACCGTGTCGAAGAGTGTGTCGGCGTCGCTCGAGAACAGCTCCGTGCGCGGGAACGACTGGATGACCTCCAGCATCGCCTGCCCCGAATACGAATTCAACTGGAACCCGGCCCGGTCGATCACCTTGCGCACCCGGCGGGCGATCACGGGAATGTCGAGGACGTTCTCGTGCAGCGCCGTGACGGTGAAGACGCCGAGGAAGCGGTGCTCACCGGTGATGTTGCCGTTCTCGTCGAGGATGCTCACGCCGACGAAGAACGGGTAGACCGAGCGGTGCACGGTCGCGGGGAACGAGCCCTGTGTGAGTACGAGCAGGGGGCGGTCGGGGATCTCGGCGGCCGGCGGCAGACTCAGCGGGCCTTCGGTGACCGTGTCGGAGCGCAGCAGTCCGAGACCGCTGCCGGGCACCACCTGCAGGCCGCGTGCGCCGGAACCGTCCGGCTCCCCCAGTTCGAAGCGGCGGTAGCCGAGTGCCGCGTAATTGCCCTGCGACATCCACCGCAGCAGATCGGCGCAGTCCTCCAGGTCGTCCTTCGACACGCCGGGACAGGGTGTGGACGTCTCGAGTTCGTCGGCGAGCGTCCGCTCGAGTTTGCGCATGATGTCGGTGTCCCGGACCACTTGGCGCACGTCGGCGAGGACGGTGCCGACTTCCTTCTCGAGTGTGTCGAGAACCGCGGAGTCGGTACGCGGATCGAGTTGGACGTGGATCCACGACTCGGAGACGCTGTCATCGTCGGCATCCTTCGCCTTGTCTCCCATGAGGATTCCGCGCAGTGCGCCGATCGGATCGCGTCGGACCGAGATGATGGGGTGCACGAATTCGCTGATCCCGATGCCCAGGCGGTTCAGCAGCGCGGTGATCGATTCGACGAGCAGCGGCATGTCGTCCGTCACGATCTGCAGGGACGCACCGAGTTCGTGCCCGTCGCCCGGGCGGTAGACCCGGGTGACCGCGCGTTCCGGCGGACGATGCAGGGCAAGTGTCAGATGCGCGCCGAGCACGGCCTCGGAGGCGCCGTTGACGGCACTCTCGCTGTCACCGCGATCGACGTGGCGGAAATACACGGCTGCGAGAGTCGGCACCTGAGACCGGAGACCTTCGGGCAGATTCCGCGCCCACTCCGCATCTTTCAGTGCTGCCGATTCCGTCATCGGGGCTCACTTCCTCTTCGTTCCGATCGCCGCGGGCAACTCTCTCGAGACTAGCCCGCGGCGATGGGAACAGAGGGTGAACTTCGGGCACCCCGCGTGCCGGATCCGTCAGCCGGTGGTCACCGGCGCGAGGTACCTCTCGAGCCCGTCCCGTTCCGCATCGGAGAGCGGACGCGAGCGTTCGGTCTTCACGTCGAACGCCACCATCAGGGCGTCGCCCGTCGCGCAGCGGACCCCGTCGCGGTTCGTGACGACGTGCCGGATCGTGTACGACGAGTTGCCGACATGGAGCACCGACACGTCGATCGTCAGCGGACCGGAGGCGTCGGTGACGGGACGCAGGAATTCCACGTCCATTTTGCGCACCACCATCGCCCCGGCCCGGGCTCCCACCGATTCCAGTTGCGACGACAGGAAATGCACACGTGCTTCCTGCATGTACTCGACGAAGCGGGTGTTGTTGACGTGACCCAGCCGGTCGGAGTCGCCCCACCGGACCTGGATCTCGTACGTGAAGACCTTCGGCTCCACCAGGTCAGTCCCTCGTGAGCTTGCGGTGCGTCACCCGGTGCGGCCGTGCCGCGTCCGGTCCGAGCCGCTCGACCTTGTTGGCCTCGTAGCCCTCGAAGTTGCCCTCGTACCAGTACCAGGCGGCCTCGTTGTCGCCGAAGCCACCCTCCCACGCGAGGATGTGCGTGCAGGTGCGGTCGAGGAACCAGCGGTCGTGGGAGATCACGACGGCGCAGCCGGGGAACTGCTCGAGGGCGTTCTCCAGCGAACCGAGGGTTTCGACGTCGAGGTCGTTGGTCGGTTCGTCGAGCAGGATCAGGTTTCCGCCCTGCTTGAGCGTCATCGCGAGGTTCAGGCGGTTGCGCTCACCACCGGAGAGGACGCCCGCCGGCTTCTGCTGATCGTGGCCCTTGAACCCGAACGAGCTGATGTAGGCGCGCGACGGCATTTCTGTCTGGCCGACCACGATGTGATCGAGACCGTCGGACACGACCTCCCACACCGTCTTGTCGGGGTTGATGCCCGTACGGTTCTGGTCGACGTAGCTGAGCTTGACGGTCTGACCGATCTTCACCTCGCCCGCGTCCGGCTCCTCGAGCCCGACGATGGTCTTGAACAGTGTCGTCTTACCGACACCGTTGGGGCCGATCACGCCGACGATGCCGTTCCGCGGCAGGGTGAACGACAGGTCCTTGATCAGAACCCGGCCGTCGAATCCCTTGTCGAGGCTCGAGACCTCGACCACGACGTCGCCGAGGCGCGGCGGCGCCGGGATCTGGATCTCGTCGAAGTCGAGCTTGCGGGTCTTCTCGGCCTCAGTGGCCATTTCCTCGTAGCGGTCGAGGCGGGCCTTGTTCTTGGCCTGACGGGCCTTCGCTCCCGAGCGAACCCAGGCCAGTTCCTCCTTGAGGCGCTTCTGCAGCTTCTGGTCCTTCTTGCCCGAGACCTCGAGCCTGGCGGCCTTCTGCTCCAGGTAGGTGGAGTAGTTGCCCTCGTACGGGTACAGGCGGCCGCGGTCGACCTCACAGATCCACTGGGCGACGTGGTCGAGGAAGTACCGGTCGTGGGTGACGGCCAGGATCGCACCCGGGTAGGCGGCCAGGTGCTGCTCCAGCCACAGGACGCTCTCCGCGTCGAGGTGGTTGGTCGGCTCGTCGAGCAGCAGCAGGTCGGGCTTGCTGAGCAGGAGCTTGCACAGGGCGACGCGGCGCTTCTCACCACCGGAGAGGTGCGTGACCATCTCCTCCGGCGGCGGACAGCGCAGAGCGTCCATCGCCTGCTCGAGCTGGGAGTCGATCTCCCACGCGTCGGCATGATCGAGCTTCTCCTGGAGCTCGCCCATCTCCTCCATCAGCTCGTCGGAGTAGTCGGTGGCCATCAGCTCGGCGATCTCGTTGTACCGCTTGAGCTGGACCATGGTTTCACCCAGGCCCTCTTCGACGTTCTCGCGGACGGACTTGGTCTCGTCCAAGTGCGGTTCCTGCATGAGGATCCCGACGGTGGCACCCGGAGCGATGAACGCTTCACCGTTGCCCGGCTGATCCAGCCCCGCCATGATCTTGAGGATGCTGGACTTACCCGCGCCGTTCGGGCCGACCACACCGATCTTGGCGCCGGGGTAGAAGCTCATCGTGACGTCATCGAGGATGACCTTGTCACCGTGCGCCTTGCGCACCTTCTTCATCGTGTAAATGAACTCAGCCATGGGGCCAGCCTAATGGTGAAGTGCGATGAACCCACATCGCGGAGGGTCGGGGACGTGATCGGGGGCTTCGCGGGAAGAGGCCGCGGGCACCGGCGCCGCGGGCGCGGGGATCGGCGCCGATACCCGCTGGTGCGCTACGCGACGAGGGACCGAGTGGCGACCTGTTCCGTCGCCGGGGTCGCCGCACCCGCGTCCGCGATTCTGGGCGCGCGCTCGAGGACGACCGTGCACCGGGCGAGATCCGGTCCGATCGCGGTCGCGCTCAGCTCCAGGTCGGAGCGGGCGATGCCGTCCCGCGTCGTGTACTCCGTGGTGCGCAACTCGCCGGTCACGATGACGGGATCCCCCTTCGCGATCGACTGGACGACGCCGGCCATCAGCCTCCGCCTGCAGGTCACCGTGAGGTAGAGCGTGCTCCCGTCGCGCCACTCGCCGGTCGCGTGATCGCGGCGCCGGACGGTGCTCGCCATCCGGAAACTGAGGAACTCGTCACCGGCCGCATTCGACCGGGTGACCGGGCCGGTGATGACCGTTCCGACCACGGTGCCGTGTGTTTCGTACATTCGCTCTACCCCCTGTGAGTGCGGCAAGGTGCCTTCACTCACAGCGTGCCGTCCGGCAGCGCGGTTGCCGGCCGGCATCCGAAATCTGTGGAGAAACGGAGCGGTTGTGGATAGAGCAGCCGACACGGTCGCCGAAGCTCGGAACGTGTCGGCACCGCGTGCTAGCGGTTAGTGTCCGGCTTCTCGGTCCCGTCGCGCCAGTTCCGCGAACATCGCGTTGTGCGCCGCCAGATCCGCATCGTCGTCGCGGTCCGCGGCCCGGTCGACCCGCCGCGCCGTGCGGCTGTCGCTGCGGGACCACTGGATGAGCAAGGCCATCATCACGAGTACCAGGGGAATCTCACCGGTGGCCCAGGCGATGCTGCCGCCGAGCTGCTGGTCGCCCACCAGGTCGGCGTTCCAGCCGAGTCCGAGCGATCGGTAGTACCACTCGCCCATCACGGCGCCCATGCTCATCAGCGCGACACCGAAGAAGGCGTGGAACGGGAGAGAGCCGAAGACCATCGCGAGCTTCGTCACCGGTTGCAGCTTGCGTGGCGACGGGTCGATACCGATCGCGACCCAGTAGAAGAGGTAGCCGCTCAGCAGGAAGTGCAGGTTCATCAGGACGTGCGCGGAGTGCGAGTCGACCGCGGCCTCGAAGATCCCGCCGAGGTACAGGGCGTAGAAGCCGCCCACGAACAGCACCGCAGCGACCACGGGGTGGGTGATGAATCGGGAGAACGGGCTGTGCAGCGCGGTCAGGATCCACTCACGCAGCCCCGGCACACCCTTCTTGCCCGCCGGATCGAGGGCGCGCAGGGCGAGCGTGATCGGAGCACCCAGCACCAGAAGAACCGGCGCCAGCATGGACAGCGCCATGTGGGCGCCCATGTGCACGCTGAACACTGCCGGCGAGTAGCGGCCGACACCCGAGGACGTCGCGACCAGGAGCACCACACATCCGCACATCCACGCAATGGTCCGACCGACCGGCCAGCTGTCGCCGCGACGCCGAAGCTTGCGTAATCCGACCGCGTAGACGACGGCCAGCACGATCGCGGCGGTGCCGTAGAGGAGGTCGAATCGCCAGTCCAGCATCAGCCGCGCGAACGTCGGCGGCCCCGCCAGGTTGTAGCCGAGTTCCACCTCCGTGAGGGTGGGCGCCGCGGACGGCGGGGGCGGGGGTGTGCGACCGAGCCCGACGGCAAGACCGATCGTGGCGGCGAAGACCATGGCCTCCGCGCCGGCGAAACGGATCAGGTTGCCGCGGCCGGCCGGGTCCCTCTGCAGCGCGGGGAGCGCTCGTCGACGCTGCGCCCAGCCGAAAACGCCCAGGATGCCGAGCGCCACGATCTTCGCGACCACGAGGCGTCCGTATGTCGTGTCGACGAGGTCACCGATCTGAACGCGAACGAGCGCGTTCACCACACCACTGATCGCCATGACGACGAAGCAGACCGTCGCGACCGCGGAGAACCGCCGCGCCGCCACATCGGTGTAGGCGCCGCGCCTGCGCGCATGGGCGAGGAGAGCGAACAGGCCGCCTGCCCACAGCGAGGCCGCGACGAGGTGGAGGATCAGACTGTTCGTCGCCATGTCGTGCGAACCGCCCGAGGACGAGTGACCCGTCAACGCGAGCGGCATCAGTCCGAGGATGCCGACGACCAGGAGGATCGGCGTCCACCACCAGCGCAGCACGAGCCGGGATGCGATAGCGAGGACGATCGCGATGATCGCGGTCCAGCGCCAGGCGCCGGCGAGTTCGACCTGATCGATCGAGTTGAAGATGTTGGCCGGTTTTACCGCCTCGGCGAAGGGTTGCCCGGACGTGTCCGACAACGTCAACGGGACCAGGACGAGGGCGGTCGCGGCCCACACGATCGCGGCGTACGACGCGGTCCGGACCGCGCGGTAGCCGTCCACGTCCAGGACCCCGGATTTCTGCGGCGGCACGAAGAACGCCGCGAGCAGCAGCGATCCGATGGTGATGACGGCAGCGATCTCCGACACGGCGCGCATCGCAGGCAGTCCGTAGGTGGTGATCGGTCCGGGATCCGGAATTCCCAGCAGCACGAGCGCCTGAGCAGCGGAAAGTCCGACGACGATTGCCGCAACCAAACCGGCGATGAGTCCGCCGACGACGAACAGGGCGGTCGAATCGGCGTGATTCGGGGGTTTCGATGCCGGGTCGGACGCCGCGAGCTGGGGTGTAGCCATACATCAAGGGTAGGACCTACGACAGGCCGTCGGAGACGCGAGGGTTCCGTCGCCGTTCCGGTTACCGTCGACAGGGACCTGTCCCGAGGGAACAAGAGGCTGAGATGGCTGAGTTTCTGATCATCGCGGTGGCGCTGTTCTTCGCGGGCATGGGTGTGTACGGGCTCGCCGCGCCGGCCCGGCTGGTCGCCCCGTTCGGTCTGTCCGCGGATTCGCCGACCTCCCGCGCCGAGGTGCGCGCGGTCTACGGCGGCTTCGGTGTGGCGGTGGCGGCCCTGCTGGTCTTCGCGGCTTTCGACGCATACGGCATCCGATCCGTCGCCTCGGTGACCGTGGCCGTCGCCCTGCTGGGGATGGCGTTCGGCCGGATCGTGTCGGCCGTCGCCGACCGGCCGACCCGCTTCTACCCCGTGTGGTTCTACTTCGTGGTCGAGCTCGTCCTGGCGGGACTTCTGCTCTCCGCGGCAGCCCTGGGCTCGTGACGCGGAGACCACAGCCCCGGTCGGAGCGCTCGGGGCGGCAGGTAATATTTGCTGCGCGCCTCCGTAGCTCAGGGGATAGAGCAAGAGCCTTCTAATCTCTTGGTCGCAGGTTCGAATCCTGCCGGGGGCACTCATTCGACGGAGCGCCGACAGGCGAAAACCCCCGATCACCTGGATAAACAGGAATCGGGGGTCCGGCGTCAGCCCTTCAGGAACGCCAGCAGGTCGGCGTTGATCGTCTCCGCTTGCGTGGTGGGCATGCCGTGCGGGAAGTCCTTGTACGTCTTCAGCGTCCCGTTCGCGAGGAGCTTCGCGGACAGGGGTCCGGCGTCGGCGTAGGGAACGATCTGGTCGTCTTCGCTGTGCATCACCAGTACCGACACCGTGATCTTCTTCAGATCCTCGGTGAAATCGGTCTGCGAGAAGGCGACGATGCCGTCGTAGTGAGCCTTGGCCCCGCCCATCATCCCTTGGCGCCACCAGTTCTCGATGATCGCTTCCGAGGATTCCACGCCCGGTCGGTTGAATCCGTAGAACGGACCCGACGGTAGGTCGCGGTAGAACTTCGACCGATTGGCGGCGAGTTGTGCCTGCAGATCGTCGAACACGTCCTTGGGAAGGCCGCCCGGGTTCGCCTCCGTCTTCACCATCAGCGGCGGTACCGCGCTGATCAGTGCGGCCTTCGCCACCCGGCTCTCTCCGTGCCGCGCGAGATAGTGCACCACCTCGCCGCCGCCCGTCGAATGGCCGACGTGGATGGCGTCCCGGAGGTCGAGATGCGCGGTCAGGTCCGCGAGGTCGTCGGCGTAGTGGTCCATGTCGTGGCCGTCGCCGGTCTGCGTGGAGCGTCCGTGACCGCGCCGATCGTGGGCGATGACGCGATAGCCGTGCTGGAGGAAGAACAGCATCTGTGTGTCCCAGTCGTCGGCCGACAGCGGCCAGCCGTGGCTGAACACGATGGGTTGACCGGTTCCCCAGTCCTTGTAGAAGATCTCCGTGCCATCCTGGGTAGTGATCGTGCCCATGTGGTTGCCTTCCTTGACCGCTCTGGGGATGACGCTGATGAGGACGACTTTCAGTACATCAAACTTCGGGAGGTCGCAGGGGGGCTTCGAGCGGCGGCATCCTGTACGACCGTCCGATAGGTATTGCACCCGTCGTCCGTACCCGGGGTTCCGTACTGGCGCGTAACAAACCGACCAATTAGTCTTGTTTGCGCATCGCCCCAACCCGACGGGCAACGGTGCACCGGGACCCGCCACCATCCTCCGCGAGTGGCGGGTTCCCGCGTTCAGCCGCCTTTACTCGCTCAGTGCTTTTCGCTTCGGTGTCAGCTCTCCGGTGGAACCTCGAACACCAGCAGGGTGCTGGTGGCGGTGGCGACGAGGCGGCCCTGCGAGTCGGTGACCTCCCCTTCCGCGAACGCGATGCGGCGACCCGACTTCTTCACGACGCCGGTGGCCGTGAGGGCCCCGGAGTCCCGGGTCGCCCCGCGGATGTAGTTGACCTTGATCTCGACCGAGGTGTAGCCCCACCCCGCGGGCAACGTGGTGTGCACGGCGCAGCCGGCGACCGAATCGAGCAGGGTGCACACGGCGCCACCGTGGATGGCGCCGATCGGGTTGTACTGCGACTCGTCAGGGTCCAGCGCGAAGACGACCCTCCCGGGTTCGGCCTCGAGGAACCGCAGGTTCATCAGGCTCGCGATCGGGGGCGCGGGAATCTCGCCGCCGAGAATCGCCCGCAGGTAGCCGAGGCCGTCGAGTTCTCGCGCTTTCCGCGCCGGACCTGCCGGGTCGCGCCATTCGACGGTCCTCGACCGCATCTCTCCCCACTCGGCGTCCGCCACGTCCTCGACGGTCGCCACTGCACCGTTTCCGGACTCGCTCATTACGCCGCCCCCTGCTGCGCCGGCTGCGGATAGAGGACGTCGAGGTCGCCCGACAGTGCCGCCTTGACGGTGCGGGTGGTGTCGTCGGCGAGGACTTCGTGGGCGCCGGACTCGATGCCGTCGAAGGCCAGTTGCGCGACCTCGGCCGCGGAGATCTTCGGCACATCCAGACCGCTCGTCATGTCGGTGTCCATGTACCCGAGGTGCAGCCCGACCACCTGGATGTTCTGCGCCGCGAGTTCGGCGCGCATGGCGTTGGTGGCACTCCACAGGGCCGCTTTCGAGACGCTGTACGAGCCACCGATGGCCAGCCAGGACAGAACGGAGTGCACGTTGAGGATCGCGCCGCCTCCATTGGCGGCGATGATCGGCGCGAGCGCGCGGGTGACGTTGAGCGGCCCGTAGAGGTTGGTTTCGAGTTCGCGGCGCATTCCGTCGAGATCACCCGTGAGCGGCGACTCGCCGACGAGGATGCCGGCGTTGTTGATCAGTACGCCGAGATCCCCGACGAGCTCCGCGGCGGCGTAGACCGATTCGGGGTTCGTGACATCCAGTTGCACGGGCACGACTCGTGGGTGCTCCTCGATCGTCGACGCGTCACGCGCCGAGGCGTAGACCGTTCGCGCACCTCGCGCGAGCGCCTCGGCGACGAAGGCACGTCCGAGCCCGCGACTGGCTCCGGTGACCAGCACCGTTCGATCTTGAATCGTGGTCATGACGACCCCTTCGAGAGAGTAAGTCTGGTTTTCCAACTAACTACGTTCCCGACAGTAATCCCTATCAGTTGGAAAACACAACCCTCTATGATGAAAGGCATGGACAACGCCGACACCGAGCGAGCGACACCCGAGATCGTCATGGACCGCATGCCACTGACGCCGAGACCCTGCGCGATCGCCGCCACCATGGAACTGATCGGCGACCGCTGGTCCATGCTGGTGATCCGCGAACTGAGCTACGGAGTGCACCGCTTCGACCGGATTGCCGGATACATCGGCGTCTCGCGCGACATCCTCACCGCGCGACTGCGCAAACTCGAGGAGGTCGGCGTCATCGAACGCAGGCAGTACTCCGAACACCCTCCCCGATTCGAGTACCACCTCACCCCGGCGGGCGAGGACCTGCGACCGCTGCTGCTCTCGTTGTTCCAATGGGGCAGCAAGTGGGCCGTCGACGAGGCGCCGTCGGTGCTCGTGCACGAATGCGGACACTCACTGGAGCTGGAACACCGCTGCGCGCACTGCGGCGAGGCCGTCGAGAACACGTCTGTCGCAATGCATTCCCGCACACCACCGCGGGAGCCCTGACCTCTCCACCCGGCGCTGATACAGGACGCCTGACACCAGGTCTATAGTTTCCAAAGTAAACGTCAGGTAACGAATTCCTCACACGTCAGGCAGGTGGGTCTGTGTCAACGCGCGACCGGGTAGCAGAGATCTACGAGCAGGTCCGCCTGCGGAACGCCGGCGAACCCGAGTTCCACCAGGCAGCCGCCGAGGTCTTCGAGTCGCTCCAGGTCGTGCTCGACCACCATCCCCACTACGCCGACTCCGGATTGATCGAGCGACTGTGCGAGCCCGAGCGTCAGATCATCTTCCGGGTGCCGTGGGTCGACGACTCCGGCAACGTGCACGTCAACCGCGGTTTCCGCGTGCAGTACAACAGTGTGCTCGGCCCCTACAAGGGTGGTCTGCGGTTTCACCCCAGCGTGAACCTGGGAATCGTGAAGTTCCTCGGCTTCGAGCAGATCTTCAAGAACGCCCTCACCGGACTTCCGATCGGCGGCGGCAAGGGTGGCTCCGACTTCGACCCCAAGGGTCGTTCGGAGGCCGAGATCATGCGGTTCTGCCAGTCGTTCATGACCGAACTGCATCGCCACATCGGCGAGTACACCGACGTCCCGGCAGGTGACATCGGCGTCGGCGGGCGCGAGATCGGCTACCTGTTCGGCCAGTACAAGCGCCTCACCAACTCCTACGAGTCGGGGGTCCTCACCGGTAAGGGACTCACCTGGGGAGGCTCGCAGGTGCGTCGCGAGGCGACGGGGTACGGCGTCGCCTACTTCGTCGCCGAAATGCTGAAGGCCGCGAACAGCTCACTCGGCGGCAAGACCGTCGTCGTCTCCGGCTCCGGAAACGTCGCGATCTATGCGATCGAGAAGGTGCACCAGCTCGGCGGAATCGCGATCGCGAGCTCCGATTCCTCCGGATACCTCGTCGACGCGAAGGGCATCGACCTCGAGCTCCTGAAGGAGATCAAGGAGGTGCGGCGCGGACGGATCAGCGAGTACGCGGACGCGGTGCCGCACGCCCGGTTCGTGCCGAACGGATCCATCTGGGACGTGCCGTGCGATGTCGCGCTCCCCTGTGCCACCCAGAACGAACTCGACGAAGCGGCAGCCAAGACCCTGGTCACGAACGGCGTGCAGGCTGTGGCCGAGGGCGCGAACATGCCCACGACCCCGCAGGGCGTGCAGGTGTTCCGCGACGCCGCGGTGGCGTTCGCCCCGGGCAAGGCGGCCAACGCGGGCGGTGTCGCCACGTCGGCACTCGAGATGCAGCAGAACGCATCCCGCGACTCGTGGGGATTCGAGTACACCGACGAGCGGTTGGCGGGGATCATGCGCGGCATCCACGAACGCACCGTGGCCACCGCCGCCGAGTACGGCATGCCGGGCGACTACGTGCATGGCGCGAACATCGCCGGTTTCGTGAAGGTGGCCGACGCCATGATCTCGCTCGGCGTCATCTGACGGAACGAAAAGGGGCACGACCGTCGCCGGCCGTGCCCACCGTTCGACAGCGCGATCGCGTCAGAAATGGCACTGCGTCTGACCCCACTCGACCCAGCACATCTGCTTGACGTCGGGCCTCGGGTTCTTGGTCGGCAGGGGCTGCGAACAGCCGGTCTCGCAGATCGGCTTGGCCGACGCCATGCCTGCGGCACCGGTCAGCGAAATAGCAAGGGCCGCAATGCCGGCGAGGGCGATGCGCGCCGTGGTGGCGATCGTGGTGGGGAAATGGGTTCCTTCCGGGGGGCGGTTGTCGTGCTGCAACCAGCATCGGCCGGAGCCCTGTCCGCAGAAAGGCCGCCGAGGGTGCATCGAACACATCCTCGGCGGCCGCATCTCTACCCTGGGTCGATACGCCCGGTCGCTTTACTCAGTCGACCGGCTCGTCCTCGCCCTCGTCGTCGCGGGCCTTCTTCGCGGCCTCGCGCATCTCGATACCGTCGGACACCCAGTCACCGATCTCCCGGGTGACGTCCCGGACGGCGCCCGCGATGATCGTCGCGATCTTGCCCACGTGCGTGGCCGCGGACTCCGTCAGTTCCTGCACGGTGTCCTTGCGCCGCTCGAACTTCCCCACCATGTGTTTCGCCTCTCAGGCTGCAGTCTTCTGCCGCTCGACGATAACACCGGGACGCGTGTCGGACGAGATGAGACCGGGAGGCAGTGCGAGCTTGAAGATCTTCCCCCACACGGAGCCGATCTGCTTGAAGAAGCCGCCGGTGTTGTAGGGCAGCCCGTGCTTCTCGCACAGAGCCTTCACGACCGGGGCCATCTCCGGGTACCGGTGGGCGGGCAGGTCCGGGAACAGGTGGTGCTCGATCTGGTGCGACAGGTTGCCCGACATGATGTGGAACAGCGGGCTCCCCTCGATGTTCGCGCTGCCGAGCATCTGCCGGACGTACCACTCCCCGCGGGTTTCCTCCGCGGTCTCGTCCTCGGTGAAACTCTGCACACCGGTGGGGAAATGGCCGCAGAAGATGATGGAGTACGCCCACACGTTGCGGATCAGGTTGGCGGTCACGTTGCCGAGCAGTGTGGGGACGAACAGCGGCCCGGTGAGCGCCGGGAAGATCGCGTAGTCCTTGAGCACCTGCCTGCCCGCCTTGCGCCACCAGCCGCTCAGCAGCGGCTTGACATCGTTCCACTTCCGCTTGCCCTGGATCACGTTCTCCGCTTCCAGGTCGTGCATCATGACGCCCCACTCGAACAGCATCATCAGGACGAAGGCGTACACCGGGTTCCCCAGGTAGTAGGGGTTCCACTTCTGCGCCTCGTCGATCCGCAGGATGCCGTAGCCGATGTCCCGGTCCCGGCCGAGGATGTTGGTGTACGTGTGGTGCATGTAGTTGTGGGAATGCTTCCACTGATCACCGGGGCAGACGTTGTCCCACTCGAACACGCGTGAGTTCAGGTTCGGTTCACGCATCCAGTCGTACTGGCCGTGCATGACGTTGTGCCCGATCTCCATGTTGTCGAGAATCTTCGACACACCGAGAGCCCCGACCCCGGCGATCCAGGCCGGTGGGAAGAAGCCGAGGTACATCAAACCGCGGCCGGCGACCTCGAATCCCCTCTGCGCCTTGATGATCTTGTAGATATATTCGCGATCCTCGGCGCCGAGGTTCGCAACCGTCCGGTCGCGGAGGGCGTCCAGTTCCCGGCCGATCTCTTCGACCTGGTCGTGACTGAGCACCACCGGGGCGTCGTTGCGGGAACCGTCGGAGCCGTCGACGAACGGGAGGAACGAGAGTGAGAGTCCAAACATGTCGGTCTCCAAACGTTGAATGTCGAGTGAAAGTCAGATGTCGAGGGCGACGTCGCCCACCGGAACCGAGACGCACAGCTGGATCGCCTTGTCCGGATCGGTGTCGGTGTCGCCGGTGCGGACGTTCTTGGTGCACCCCGACTTCTTCACCGTGGTGCAGGAGAAGCAGATGCCCATCCGGCACCCGTACTCGGGATGGAGCCCGGCGGCCTCCGCCTGTTCGAGCAGCGTCGCTCCGGAATTGTCCGCAGTGACACCGCTGGCAGTGAAGGACACCTCGCCACCGGCCTCACCCTCGGCCGGGGCTGCGGCGGGAGCGAATTCCTCGGTGTGCAGTCGGTCCTCGATGCCGAGTTCGCGGTACACCTCCCGAACGCCACGCATCAGTCCGGGTGGGCCGCACAGGAAGGTTTCGGCGTCTGCGTACCAGGGCGCCACCGCGTCGAGGTGCTCCTGGCCGAAGAACCCGTGGAGATGGCCGCCGGTCTCCTGATCGGTGTACGCCAGTACGAGGGAGACGTTGGCGTTCGCGTCCGCGAGTGCGCGCAACTCGTTCAGGTACGCGACGTCGTTTTCGGTGTACGCGTAGTGCAGAAAAGTGATGCTTCCGAAGTGCTGCTCGTCGACGAGGGTGCGCAGCATCGACAGAACCGGGGTGATTCCGCTGCCTCCGCTCACCAGCAGGAGCCGGCGCGGGCGAGGAGACGGAAGGGTGAATTCGCCCGCCGCCTGTGACAGATCGAGCACGAGACCGGGGCTCGCGTGCGCGTGCAGGTACTGCGAGACCAGACCCTCGGGATGCGCCTTGATCGTCAGCTCGACGAGCCCGTCGGTGGACGCCTGTGCATTGGCCGGCGAGTAGCACCGGGTGTGCCGAACCCCGTCGATCACGACGCCGACCTGCACGAACTGCCCCGCACGGAATCCGCGCCACTGACGGGTGGGGCGCAGCGTGAGGGTAACGGTGTCGGCGGTGGACCGCTGGACCTCGACTACTTCGGCACGCAGGTCGCGCACGGTGACCATGGGAGTGACGAGCTCGAGGTAGCGGTCGAGCTGGTGCGGAGTGGCCATCGCCTCGAACAACGACAGCAGCGAGAACCTGCGTCCCTCCGCCGGACGACTGGTGTGAGCAACTGACACGTCAGCCTCCTCCATTTGAGTGCACGGTTGTACACTGACAATAGTGTGACAGAGGGGGACAGGAAGTTGTCAATCAGAATGTGACCGCACGCACACTCGAGGCAGGGATCGGATACGCATGCCGGATGACGACTACGAGCACCCGGAGATGACTGGTGTCGGCACCCCCACGAATACACTCACTGCCGTGAGTCAGTCGACCGGCGCCGAACCGGAGAGCAGGGCAGCCCGCAAGGAGCGCACGAGGAAGGCCCTTCTCGACGGCACTCTCGAACTCATGGCCGACCGCAGCTTCGCCGGCGTGAGCCTGCGCGAGATCGCCCGCACCGCGGGAATCGTGCCCACCGCGTTCTACCGCCACTTCGCGTCCATCGAGGAGCTCGGCGTGGTGCTCGTCGAGGAGGGCATGCGAATTCTGCGGCAGATGCTCCGCGACGCCCGGCGCACCCCGAGCACCAAAAGCGCAGGCGCATCCCTCGACATCCTCGTGCGGCAGGTCCGCAACCACGAGGCGCAGTTCCGGTTCCTCAGCCGCGAACGCTACGGCGGCGTCCCGGAAATTCGCCGGGCGATCGCGACCGAGATGAAACTGTTCGTCAGCGAACTCACGGTGGATCTGTCCCGCATCGAGGGTCTGCAGACCTGGGACCACGACGACCTGGAGATGGCGGCAGACCTGATCGTGTCCACCATGTTCGCCGTCGTCGTCGATCTGCTCGAGGCCGATCGTCCCGGAAGCCGAAGCGAGGCCGAGGTGGTCGCGCGCGCCGAACGGCAACTGCGCCTGATCATGCTCGGCATGAGCGGGTGGAATCCCGGAACGTAGTCGCGCTCTCGCCGTACGGTGGGGGCATGTCGACTCTCCTCGAGCACACCCACGTCCCGGTAGGTCCGCTCACCTTCGACGTCACGGTCGGTGGCCCGACCGACGGCGTCCCCGTCGTTCTGCTGCACGGGTTTCCAGAGAGCGCCGCGTCCTGGGAACCCGTCAGCACCCTGCTGAACGAGTCCGGTCTGCGGACGTACGCGCCGAACCAGCGCGGATACTCGCCGGGTGCGCGACCCGACGGAGTCGACTCCTACCGGATCGACCACCTCGTCGCGGACGTGATCGGGCTCCTCGACGCACTCGGCCTCGACTCGGCGCATCTCGTCGGGCACGACTGGGGAGCCGCCGTGGCGTGGGTCGTCGCCGCTCGGCACCCCGACCGGATCACCTCGCTCACCACCGTGTCGGTGCCACATCCCGGCGCGTTCGGCTGGGCGTTGCGCGAGGACGCCGATCAGAAGGAACGCTCCTCCTACATCCGCCTCCTGAGGATGGAAGGCAAGGCCGAGCGGGTCCTCCTCGACGACAACGCGCAGGCGCTGCGCGCGATGTTCGGTGACGTCGTCGCGCCGGCGCTCGTCGACCGGCACGTCGCGCTGCTCAGTGAACCGGCAGCTCTGACCGCCGCGCTGAACTGGTACCGCGCCATGACGAGCGACTTCGAGCAGACGCCTGTCGTCACCGTTCCCACGACCTACGTCTGGAGCACCGGCGACATCGCACTGGGTCGTGCGGCAGCCGAGCGATGCGGCGAGTTCGTCGATGCGCCGTACGAATTCGTCGTGCTCGACGATGCCACGCACTGGATTCCGGAGCAGCGCCCAGGCGCCCTGGCCGACGCAATCCTCACGCGCACCGGAACCACACCGAACTGAAATCCGCTGTTCCCCTCGACGGGGCGTCCGTTCTGGTTTGATGGCACTACTCGTCTCGTGCACCCTGGGAGGGCACCATTAGTGGCATCGCAATCCTTCTGGTCGGCGCCGTTCTGTGCTTCGCCGGTGTCGGTTCACTGCACGTCGCCGTTCTCGCCTCCGGATTCGGCCTCGGCTGGCTCGTGTCCGACCTGCTGTCGCTATCACTCGGGACGACGTTCCTGGTCGCGGCGATCGGTGCGGTCGTGGTGTGGGCGGCCACCACTCTGATCTTCAAGTTCGCCGCATTCTTCATCGGGATCATCGCCGGCGCGGTGATCGGAGCGAAGCTCAGTCGTGTTCTGCAACCGGATGACGCCAGCTGGATCCTCAGCGGAATCGTGATCGTCGCGCTCGCCGTCGCCTGCGGTTTCATCGCCGACCGGTACCGAGCCCGGGCACTGCTGTGGCTCACCGCACTCGGCGGCGCCAGCTTGGTGCTGACCGGGCTCGGCCTGGCCATCCCCCCGCTGCGTTTCTTGGAGGATCCGAACGAGGGCACCCAGCAGTTCTTCGCCACGCTGATCTGGATCGTCGTGGCGGCGGCGGGCTGGCTGACACAGCGACGGCTGTTCCCGGACAAGCTCCGGATCGACGACAATCGCGCGCGGCGCTAGTCGCGCTCGGGCGCCTTCACCACCGTCAGCGCGGCGAGCCCGATCGCGAGCACGATCACCAGTCCGATGATCCCCGCCCGATCCGCCGCGAACCACCAGGCGAACAATCCGAACAGGGTGGGCGAGAGGAACGAGACCGCGCGACCGGTGGTCGCGTACAGACCGAACATCTGCCCCTCCCGGCCGGGCGGTGTGATCCGGGCCAGGAACGTGCGCGCCGACGACTGCGCGGGACCGACGAACAGGCACAGCAGCAGCCCGAAGATCCAGAACATGGCCGGTCCGGAGACGGCCGTCAGTACGACGCCGACGACGATCATCGCGATCAGGGACGTCATGATGACCGTCTTGGGTCCGATCCGGTCGTCGAACCGGCCGGCGGTGAGCGCGCCGAGCGCGGAGACGACGTTGGCCGCGACGCCGAACAGCAGCACGTCACCCGCGCTGATGCCGTAGACGTTGACGGCGAGGACGGCGCCGAACGTGAAGACACCGGCCAGCCCGTCACGGAACAGCGCACTCGCCACCAGAAAGTGCACGGTGCGCCGGTCGACGACCCAGAGGTCGCGCAGATCGCGCCACAGCACCCGGTACGACTCGACGAAGCCGGCCTTGTCGGCACCCGGATCCACGTGCGGGCGGGGTAGCTCGGGGACCTTCAGCAGGACGGGGATCGCGAAGATCGCGAACCAGACGGCGGCGAGCAGCGCCACCATGCGGATGTTCAGACCGCCGTCGGTGGTGAGCCCGAGGAATCCCCGGTTGTCGCCGTCACCGGAGATGAATCCGAAGTAGCACAGCAGCAGCAGCACGATCCCGCCGAAATAGCCCATCGCCCAGCCGAACCCGGACACCCGGCCGATGTTCGCAGGCGTCGACACCTGCCTGAGCATCGCGTTGTACGGGACGCCGGCCAGTTCGAAGATCACCGAACCCGCGGCCAGCAGCACCAGTCCGAGCCACAGGTATTGATACGAGTCGCGGACGAAGAACATCGCCGCCATGCACCCGACCGTCGCGAACGTGAGGACGCCGAGCGCCCACTTGCGTCGTCCTGCGGCGTCGAATCGCTGACCGGTGACGGGGGCGAGCACGGCGATGAGGAAACCGGCGATTCCGAGCGACCACCCGAGCCACGTGCTCGCGGAGATCGATCCCGGCAGGTCCTCCCCCACGGCGTCTGTCAGGTACACGGAGAACACGAACGTGAGGATCACGGCGTTGAAGGCCGCCGAACCCCAGTCCCACAATCCCCACGCGACAACCTGTCTGCGCGTCGCGGCCTCGCCGATCCCTGCCGGCGGACGAACGTCGGTGCTCATGCCCGCGAGCCTATGCGAGCGAACGGGGAGTTCGTGCGGTCTGACGCTACGAGCGTCCCGCTCGGAAGGAAGGACTTAGTGTGCACTCAGTTGCATACGCACCTCGTTGCATATATACTTCTGTTCGTGGCACTCGAACATGCGCTCCTCGTCTCCCTGACCGAGCACTCCGGCTCGGGCTACGAATTGGCGCGCCGATTCGACAAGTCCATCGGCTTCTTCCAGAGCGCCACCCACCAGCAGATCTACCGCGTCCTCAAACGCATGGACGAGTCCGGATGGGTCGACGCCGAGGTCGTGGCGCAGGATGGCCGACCCGACAAGAAGGTGTACCGGGTCGGCGCGGCCGGGCGCGCGGAACTCGAGCGCTGGATCGCCGAACCGACCGAGCCGAACCACCTGCGCAACGAGCTGGCAGTGAAGATCCGCGCCGCTCAGCACGGTGACATCGCCGCACTCACGGCCGAGGTCGGTCGCCACCGCGACGGCCACGCCGCCCGGCTCGAGGTCTACCGCATGATCGAAAAACGTGACTTTCCCGCACCGGACCAGCTCTCCGGGGCCGCCCTGCACCAGTACCTCGTCCTGCGCGGCGGAATCCGCGTCGAGGAGGGGTTCGCCGACTGGTGTCAAGAAGTACTCGACGCGCTCGCACAGTAAGGACACGCCGCCAATGACACAGTTCCCTCAGCTCCTCGCACCCCTCGACCTCGGTTTCACGACACTGAAGAACCGCGTGCTCATGGGTTCCATCCACACCGGCCTGGAGGATCGCGCCAAGGACGTTCCCCGTCTGGCGGAGTACTTCGCCGAACGTGCGCGCGGAGGTGTCGCGCTGATCATCACCGGCGGATACGCACCCAACCGGACGGGCTGGCTGCTGCCGTTCGGCGCCAAGCTCACCAACCGTATCGAGGCCCGCAGGCACCGCGCGATCACGAAGGCGGTGCACGACGAGGGCGGCAAGATCGCCCTGCAGATCCTGCACGCCGGCCGGTACAGCTACCAGCCGTTCAGTGTCTCGGCCTCGTCCATCAAGGCCCCGATCAACCCGTTCCGGCCCCGCAAACTCACCGGCCGCGGCGTTCGCTGGCAGATCCGCAATTTCGTGCGCTGCGCACGGCTCGCGCAGCAGGCCAACTACGACGGCGTCGAGATCATGGGCGGCGAAGGCTACTTCATCAACCAGTTCCTGTGCGAGCGCACCAACAAGCGCACCGACAAGTGGGGCGGCACTCCCGCGAACCGCCGGCGGATGGCCGTCGAGATCGTCCGCCGCACTCGGCAGGCGGTTGGCCCCAACTTCATCATCATCTTCCGACTGTCCATGGCCGACCTCGTCGAGGGCGGTCAGACGTGGGACGAGATCGTCTCGCTGGCACAGGAAGTGGAGGCCGCGGGCGCGACCATCATCAACACCGACATCGGCTGGCACGAATCCCGTGTCCCCACGATCGTGACGTCGGTGCCGCGGGCCGCGTTCGCCGACATCACCGGCAAGCTCGAGAAGCACGTGAGCATCCCCGTGGCCGCCTCGAACCGGATCAACATGCCGGAGGTCGCCGAGGAAATCCTGACCCGCGGTGACGCACAGCTGATCTCGATGGCGCGCCCGATGCTCGCCGATCCCGACTGGGTGCGGAAAGCCGAGGCGGGCACCCCCGACGAGATCAACACGTGCATCGCGTGCAACCAGGCCTGCCTCGACCACGCCTTCGTGCGCAAGCACGTGTCGTGCCTGCTGAATCCTCGTGCTGGCCGGGAAACGGAACTGACGCTCTCGCCCACCCGGACCGCGAAGCGTGTCGCCGTCGTCGGCGCCGGACCCGCGGGACTGTCGGCGGCACTGGGCCTGGCACAGCGCGGCCACTCGGTGACCCTGTTCGAGGCGGATTCGGAGATCGGCGGCCAGTTCGGCATCGCCCGCAAGATCCCCGGCAAGGAGGAGTTCGCGGAAACGATCCGCTACTACAACCGCCAGCTTCCGCTCGCGGGTGTGGACGTCCGGCTCGACAGCCGCGTCACCGCGACCGACCTGGTCGGCGAGTACGACGAGGTGATCGTCGCGACCGGGGTGACGCCGCGCGTTCCGTCCATTCCGGGTATCGACCACCCGAAGGTGCTCACGTATCCGGAGGTCGTGCGGGGCGGCAAGCCCGTCGGGCAGTCGGTCGCGGTGATCGGAGCCGGCGGGATCGGCGTCGACGTCAGCGAGTTCCTCACCCACGAGCACTCCCCGACGCTCGACCTGAAGGAGTGGAAGCAGGAGTGGGGTGTCACCGAACCCGAAGCGGCAGCGGGCGCCCTCACCACACCCATTCCCGAGCCGTCGCCGCGTGAGGTGTACCTGCTGCAGCGCAAGAGCGGCCGGATCGGCGCCGGCCTCGCGAAGACCACGGGCTGGGTTCACCGGGCAGCGCTGAAGAACAAGGGCGTGCAGGAACTGTCCGGGGTCAACTACGAGCGCATCGACGACGACGGCCTGCACATCACATTCGGCGCCAAACGCGAGAAGCCCCGCACCCTCGCCGTCGACAACGTCGTGATCTGCGCAGGTCAGGAATCGGTGCGTGACCTCGTCGACGAACTGACGGTCGCCGGCGTCACCACCCACGTCATCGGCGGTGCCGACGTCGCAGCCGAACTCGACGCCAAACGTGCCATCGAGCAGGGCACGCGGCTCGCGGCCCGCATCTGACGCACTACGCTGCTGACTGTGAGCTTGCCGAACCCCACTCCCCGTGCCCGCGCCGTCGTGACCGGCGCCTCGTCCGGAATCGGCGAGGCGCTGGCCACCGATCTCGCCTCCCGGGGACACTCCCTGATCCTCGTCGCGCGCCGCGGCGAGGTGATGGAGTCACTCGCCGGGACCCTGCGTGACGAGTACGGCGTCGAGGTCGACGTGCGCGCGTGCGATCTGTCGGATCGCGACGCGCGGGCCACCCTCGTCACCGAACTCGCCGGACGTGAGATCAGCGTCCTGTGCAACAACGCGGGCATCGCCACGTTCGGGCCCGTCGCCGGACTCGATCCCGCATACGAACGGGCACAGGTGGAACTCAACGCCGTTGCCGTGCACGACCTCACACTCGCGGTGTTGCCCGGGATGCTCGAACGCAAATCCGGCGCCATCCTCATGGTCGGCTCTGCGGCAGGCAACATGCCCATCCCCCACAACGCCACCTACGCGGCCAGCAAGGCGTTCGTCAACACCTTCTCCGAGTCGCTGCGCGGCGAACTCAAGGGGACGGGAGTGAACGTCACCCTGCTCGCGCCCGGCCCGGTCCGCACCGAGGAGCCCGATCCGGCGGACGCATCGATCGTGGACAGGCTGGTGCCCGACTTCCTGTGGATCTCCAGCGAATACACCGCCAAGGTGTCGCTCGACGGTCTGGCAGACAACAAGATGCGCGTCGTGCCCGGCATCATCAGCAAGGCGATGTCCGTTGCCGGGCAGTACACCCCGCGCGCGGTGGTCGCCCCGATCGTCGGAACGTTCTACAAGAAGCTGGGCAGCTAGACACTGGCGCGCAGCGGGTTTCACCGCCTGCGACGTTTGCCCGTCCCGAAGATGCTGCGGGAGATCTCGCGGCCGGCGGCCGATGCGGCCGAGCGGAGGAAGCTCTTCACCGCGGAGTTCCCGAGAATCTGCTCGGCCATGTTCGGCCCCTCCGGCTGCGGCGGCGGCGGTGGCGGCAGGTCAGGCAGCCGGGGCAGGTCGAGGCCCGGTTCCGTGGCCGGCGCTCCGGCAACCTTGGCTGTCAGCTTCTCGTACGCCGATTCCCGGTCGACGGTCTGCCCGTACTTCGCCGACAGCGGGCTCGACGACGCCGCGGCCGTGATCGCGTCGGTGCCGATGGTGTCCATCAGCGAGCGGGGAGGCCGAATCCTCGTCCACGCCACCGGCGTCGGCGCGCCCCGTTCCGACAGGACCGTGACGATCGCCTCGCCGATACCCAGTGAGGTGAGAGCTTTCTCGAGATCGTAGTTCTCGGTGGTCGGGTACGTCCGTACCGTTTTCGTCAGCGCCTTCTGGTCGTCGGGGGTGAAAGCGCGCAGCGCGTGCTGGATCCGCGCGCCGAGCTGCGACAGCACCGCATTCGGGACGTCCGTCGGCAACTGGGTGCAGAAGAAGACCCCCACCCCCTTGGAGCGGATGAGCTTCACGGTCTGTTCCACCTGCTGCAGGAACGCCTTCGACGCGTCCGCGAAGAGCAGGTGCGCCTCGTCGAAGATGAAGACGAGCTTGGGTTTCTCGAGATCGCCTTCCTCGGGCAACGTCTGGAACAGGTCGGCCAGCACCCACATCAGGAAGGTGGAGAACAACGCCGGACGCGCGGCCTGGGAGCCCAACTCGAACAACGTGATCACACCCTTGCCGTCGTTCACCCGGAGCAAGTCCTCGGTCTCGAGTTCGGGCTCCCCGAAGAACGTGTCGCCGCCATCGGCTTCGAGATTGACGAGGGCCCTGAGGATCACACCGGCGGTCGCCGGGGACACGCCGCCGATGCCCTTCAGATCGGCTTTGCCCTCGTCGCTGGTGAGATGAGCGATGACCGATCGCAGATCCAACAGGTCGAGCAGCGCGAGCCCCTGAACGTCGGCCCAGTGGAAGATCAGCCCCAGCGTGGACTCCTGAGTCTCGTTGAGCCCGAGGACCTTGGCGAGCAGGATCGGCCCGAACGCCGTGATGGTCGCGCGGACGGGAATGCCCAGACCCTCCGTTCCCAGCGAGAGGAATTCGACCGGGGACCCCGCCGGCCGCCACTCGTCGTCACCCGTCTCGGACGCTCGGGCGGTGATCTTGTCGCCCGCCTCACCCGGCTGTGACAGGCCCGACAGGTCGCCCTTCACGTCGGCCATCACCACGGGAACCCCTGCAGCCGACAACTGCTCGGCAATACCCTGCAGCGTCTTCGTCTTTCCCGTCCCGGTGGCGCCGGCGACGAGACCGTGCCGGTTGACCGTCGCGAGAGGGAAACGCACCCGGGCCGACCGATCCACGGCGCCGTCGAGAACCACGGTCCCCAGCTCCAGAGCCGCACCCTCCGACGAGTATCCGGCGGCGATGTCCGCGGCGGCGCCGGAGGGGGCCGCGACGCCTGCGGGAGCACGGTTCTCCGCAGCCTCCGCGTCCCGGGCTTCCTGCTCCGCCGTCTCTGCCGCTGCCGCGGCCTCCGCCGCGATCCTGGCAGCTTCGGCGGCTGCCGCCCTCGCCGCCGCCGCCCTTTCCGCCGGAGTCGAGGTCGCGCCGCCGTCCTGCGATTGCTGGGTCATCCAAGCCCTCCTCGGATCACGCACGTCGGGAGAAAGTGTCCACCGCAGACCTTATCCCGTCACTCACGTGACTACTGTGTTCCTGGTGCAGGACAAACTTGTGTGGATCGACTGTGAAATGACCGGGCTCCGGCTCGGCACCGACAAGCTGATCGAGATCGCAGCTCTGGTCACGGACAGCGAGCTGAACGTGCTCGGTGAGGGTGTCGACATCGTCATCCACGCCGACGACGACGCGCTCGCGGCCATGCCCGACGTGGTGACCAAGATGCACGAGAACTCGGGGCTGACAGACGAGGTCCGGAAGTCCACGGTCACGCTCGCCGAGGCCGAGCAGCAGGTGCTCGCCTACATCCGCGAGCATGTGCCGGTCGCCGGGACGGCACCGCTCGCCGGCAACTCCATCGCGACCGACCGCGGATTCATCGCCCGCGACATGCCGGACCTCGACACCTACCTGCACTACCGGATGATCGACGTCAGCTCCATCAAGGAACTGTGCCGCCGGTGGTACCCGCGGATCTACTTCGGTCAGCCCGAAAAGGGCCTCGCCCACCGTGCCCTTGCGGACATCAAAGAGTCGATCCGGGAACTGAAGTACTACCGGAAGACAGCGTTCGTGGCCGAACCAGGGCCGTCTACCAGCGACATCACCGCAGTCGTCGAGGAACTCGGACACGCCTGAGATACCGATTGGCGTTTTGCGCATCGAACGCGCTAATATCTTCCTCGCCGAAGTTACTGCCCTCGGGCGGTGACAGAAGCGCAATGGTGGGTGTAGTTCAGCTGGTAGAGCACCAGGTTGTGATCCTGGGTGTCGCGGGTTCGAGTCCCGTCACTCACCCCACACGGAAAGCCCCCGGCCTCGGCCGGGGGCTTTCCTCTTTGCGATTGGTCTGACGCCCGCTGTCAGGCGTTGGCGTTGCCGGCCTTCCAGACATCCCATGGGATGTTCCAGTCCCCGAGGCCGTCCGTGCCCGACAGCGTGCCGCCCAGCGTGTTCTCGACGATCACGATGTCGCCGCGCTTCGTGTTGTCGTACACCCACTTCGCGTTGGACGGACTGAGGTTCAGGCAGCCGTGGCTCGCATTCGAGTAGCCCTGCTGCCCCACCGACCACGGCGCCGAGTGGAAGAAGATGCCGCTGTAGGACATTCGCGTGGCCCAGTCGACGGGAGTCTTGTATCCCTGCGGGGAGTTGACCGGCACGCCGTAAGTGGACGAGTCCATGACGAGGTTCGCGAACCGGTCGCCGATGATGTAGACGCCGTTATCGGTGGGTGTGTCGTCCTTACCCATCGACGTGGGCATCGTCATGATCACTTCGCCGTTGCGCTCGAACGTCACCTGTTTGGTGTTGTCGTCCGCCGTCGCGATCACGGCGTCGCCGATGGTGAAGGCCGTGTGGACGTCCTCCTGGCCGTACAGTCCGTCACCGAGATCACGGCCGTACACGGCGACCTTGACGTCCACGGCGGTGCCGGGTGCCCAGTAGTTCTGCGGACGCCATCGCACCTCACGGTTGTTCACCCAGTAGAAGGCGCCCTCGACCGGCGGATTGGTCGTGACCGTGATGCCGGCCTCGGCGGCCTTGCGGTCGGGGATGTTCTCGTCGAACTGGACCGCGATCGGCTGACCGATTCCCACCACGTCGCCCTCGGACGGCATGACGTACGGCTTGGTGACGTTGCCGGGCGCGCTGGTGGTGAACGCGGATGTCGAGGTTGTGCCGCCACCCAGGCCGTTCGCCTTCACCTCGAGCCGGTATTCCTTGTCGTAGCCCAGCGGCTCCGTGTTGACCCAGGACAACCCGTCGGGGGCGATGGCGCCGTCGACCGGCACGCCCTCCGGGTTGAACATGGTGACCGCCGCCAGCGTGCCGTCGGCCACCGTCACCGTCACCGGTTGCCCGGGCGAGAACCCCACCGCACCATCGACGGCCGACGCCGTCAGCTTCGGCTTGATGAGTTCGGTGACCGGATTGGAATCGATCGGCGCCTCACCTTCCGTGACGCTGTCTGCACCGGAGACGGTGCACCCTGCGATCGACACTGCGAATACGAGTGATGCCGCCACAATCGTCGCCGTCTTCGAGACGGATCTCACCGATTGCGCACGCATGCGCCCGCCACGCCCCACACCCATGGATAACCCCACTTCACGTCCTCGCTCCGAATACACGTTCAAGCCGGCACGTCCCTCGCCTTCGCAAGACGAATCAGCACGTCGAGACCGTGTGGTCTCCAATGATGCCAGCCACTGGAGACCGGTTCCGACCAAGCGCCGAGCCGCTCAATAACGTTCGAATATCAATCGTGACCAGCGGCGCTCTTGTTACTCCCCACCGTGCGAATCGGGTCGCCACGGGCAGTCGCCACCAGGCGATTTGCATTCCCGAGAAGCGACCCGCTAATGTTCTGTCTCGCAAGAGCGAGCGCCTATAGCTCAGTTGGTAGAGCAAGTGACTCTTAATCACTGGGTCCGGGGTTCGAGTCCCTGTGGGCGCACTTGCACGAAGGCCCCCATCCTCTCACAAGGATGGGGGCCTTTCTCGTGTCACGATCTCAACGCACCGAGCGGGCGGTCAGATGACGAACGGGCCGCCGGAACGTGAAGTCACTACGAACTTCACATCCGACGGCCCGTTCCCACGACGGTCGTTCAGCGCAACGCTCTGCGGAGCACCAGGAGCCCTGCCACCGCACCCACGGCGATCAGTCCGTACTTGACCGCCGGCTCGTTCAGCTTCGCGATCAGCGTGCGCTTCGTGTTCTCCACGAGACGCTTCGGGTTGGTGCGGACCGTCAATTCGTCGAGAGTGCTCGCGAGCTGACTACGCGCGTTCTCGATCTCACGCTCGATGCTCTCGGTGTCCCTGGGCACGTGTCCTCCAACTTGTTCGACTTGTTCGATCAGCGAGAGCGACGCTACCGCGACGATCCCACACTTGCGTCAACCGTAGACGAGAACTCCCGACCTGCGACTTGGTCTCCCCCAATCACGCTTCGGGCCACGTCCACCCCTTCCCGGTAGCCTGACTTCTCGTGACCGACAACAACAGACTCGCCCCCGGAGACACCGCACCCGCCTTCACGCTGCCCGACGCCGACGGCAACGACGTGTCGCTCGCCGACTACCGCGGCCGCAAGGTCGTCGTGTACTTCTACCCGGCGGCGAGCACGCCGGGCTGCACCAAACAGGCCTGCGACTTCCGCGACAACCTCGCCGACCTGAACGGCGCAGGCCTGGACGTGATCGGCATCTCGCCCGACAAGCCGGCGAAGCTGGCCAAATTCCGTGACAACGAGGAACTGACGTTCCCCCTCCTGTCCGATCCCGACAAGGCCACACTCGAGGCCTGGGGCGCGTTCGGCGAGAAGAAGATGTACGGCAAGACGGTGCAGGGTGTCATCCGCTCCACATTCCTCGTCGACGAGGACGGGAAGATCGAAGTGGCCCAGTACAACGTCCGCGCCACCGGCCACGTCGCGAAACTGCGGCGGGATTTGTCCGTCTGATCGGCGCGACGGGCGGCTGCGTGTCGTCAGCCGCCCGCTGATCCATCGACACGGTAAACGGCGCGACGAGTCTCCGCGCCCAGGTGAAAGCCGACGCGTCACCGGGAGGGATCTTCGGAATCCGGACGAAAGACGGATAGCCTGGGGCGGTGGAGTCTTCAGTCAGCAAGCAAGCGCCGCGCCGAGTGGACCCGGCGTTGGAGGCTCAGTCGGACCCGCAGGAACTCCTGCCCCGCAGACGTCCGACACAGGAACGTAGTCGCCGTAAGTTCGACGCGCTGCTCACGGCATCGCGGGAGTTGCTGGTGGACGTGGGATTCGAATCGTTCACGTGCGAGGAGGTCGCCGCACGCGCGGACGTCCCGATCGGCACCCTCTACCAGTTCTTCGCGAACAAGTACGTGATCGTCTGCGAACTCAACCGACAGGACCTTGTCGGAGTCCAGCACGAGATCGCCCAGTTCAACGGTGAGGTCCCGTCCCTCGACTGGCTGCGGTTCCTCAATTCCTTCGTCGACCACATGGCGGGCCTGTGGACGTCCGACCCGTCGAGGCGCGAGGTGTGGCTGGCAATGCAGTCGACGCCCTCGACTCGCGCCACCGGCGCCATCCACGAGAAGGCGTTCGCGGAGCAGGTCTCACGGATGCTCGCGCCGCTCACCCCGCAGACATCGCGGGAGCGACGCACGATGATGGCCGAGGTGCTCGTCCACGTCGTGTACTCGATGCTCAACTTCTCCGTGCAGGACAACCAGAGCCACGCGGACGCCGTCGCCGAACTCAAACGGCTGATGGTGGCATACCTGCTGGTCGCCGAGAAGGAATCGCGCACAACGTAGGCGCTACGCGCTTGTGCGCCCTTCCGGTTGCCGGAGCTACCAGAAAGGCGCACGAGCGCCGGAGGCGCCTACAGGGACTCGATGACGGCGAACGCGCCCGCCATGTCTCCGTCGTGTGTGAGGGAGATGTGAATCTTCACGTCGGTCAGATGCTTGGCGACGTCTCCGCGTAAGCGGATACTCGGTCGCCCCCACGCATCCGTCACCACCTCGATCAGGTGGTGGATCATCTCGGGCAGCACCGGCGGGCTGGCGAAGAGAGACGTGGACCAAGCCTTGATCACTGCCTCCTTCGCAGCCCACCGGGCGGCGAAATGTCTAGCCGGATCGGAGCTCCGGGTCACGGCGTCCCGACGCTCGCCCGGTGTGAAGTTGTCGAGCATTGCCGTCCCTGGCCGGTCCAGCTGCTCGGCGAACTCCGACACCGTCACGAGATCGAAGCCGATCCCCAGAACTCCCATCCGTCGTTCCTACTTGCAGCCGGGCAGACCCGAGCTGTACACGTCGTCCGCTCCCAGGCGCGCGGCCTCGGTGAGCAGGACGTCCGCCTCGAGCTGACGGGACGCCGCGGCCGGGACGCTGTCGCCGCCGAAGCGACGATCCGCCGGACGCTCGTACAGGCTGCCGCCACCGACCATGGCCTTCGCCAGACGACGCTGACCCTCGACGGTGCGCTTGCGTGCCTGCTCGAGGTACGCCTCACGCTTGTCTGCCGGGATGGCCTCGACGAACGCCTGCGAGTGCACGACCGCGACCATGCCCGACACGTGCCCGAAGCCGAGGCTGGTCAGCAGACCGGCCTTCAGCGCGAACTGCTCGCCGAAGCGGAGCGGCTCCCGAGCCCACACGAGGTGTTCGAACTCGGCCATCTTCTCGTCGACGCAGTCGAGGCTGCGGTTCGGCGGCACGATGCCCTGGTCCAGCACCTGGCAGAGACCGATCAGCTGGAATGCTGCGGCACCACCCTTGGCGTGTCCGGTAAGGCTCTTCTGCGAGACCACGAAGAGCGGCGCACCTTCGCTGCGGCCGAGTGCCCCCGCGAGGCGCTCGTGCAGCTCCGCCTCGTTGGGATCGTTGGCCGCGGTGGACGTGTCGTGCTTGGAGATCACCGAGATGTCGTCGGCACTGACACCGAGCTTGCCGAGGGACTTGGCGAGCTGCGAATCCGCTCCCCCACGACCCGCACCGAGCGCACCGATTCCGGGAGCCGGGATCGACGTGTGGACACCGTCCGCGAACGAGCCGGCGTAGGCGACCACACCGAGGACGGGCAGGCCCATCTCGAGTGCCAGGTCACCGCGGGCCAGCAGGATCGTGCCACCACCCTGCGACTCGACGAACCCGCCGCGACGACGGTCGTTGGCCCGGGAGAATCGACGGTCGTCGATGCCCTTGGCCCGCATGTCGTCGGTCTTGGCCGTGGCGGACATGTCACCGAATCCGATGATGCCCTCCGCGCTGAGGTCGTCGAACCCGCCGGCGACCACGAGCTGGGCCTTGCCGAGCTTGATCTTGTCGACGCCCTCTTCGACGGACACCGCGGCCGTGGCGCATGCCGCAACCGGGTGGACCATGGCGCCGTAACCGCCGACGTAGGACTGGACCACGTGCGCCGCAATCACATTCGGCAGGGCTTCCTGCAGGATGTCGTTCGGCCGGTTCTCGCCGAGCAGCGTGTCGATGTACAGCGACCTCATGGAGGTCATGCCGCCCATGCCGGTGCCCTGGGTGTTGGCGACCAGCGAGGGGTGCACCCACCGCAGCAGTTCGCTGGGCGTGAACCCACCGGTGAGGAACGCGTCCACTGTGGCGACGATGTTCCACAGGCCCACGCGGTCGACGGAGTCGGCCATGTCGGCGGGGATGCCCCACTTGGTGACGTCGAATCCGGTCGGGATCTGACCACCCACGCTGCGCGTGAGCTTCATCTTCCGGGGGACGCGGATCTCGGTGCCCGCACGGCGGGTGACCTGCCAGTCACCGCTGTCCGGAACCGGACTCGCGACCGTGTTCTCCGGGTCGGCCTCGACGAAGGCCAGCGCCTCCGCCTCGGTGCTGACGACGAAGCTCAGGTCCTTGTCGAGGAAGACCGACGTGAGGAGCGGTGCGGTGTTCTCGACCATGGAGCCGTCGTCCACGTAGCGGCGGATGCCGCAACGCTCGACGACCGTGTCGTGGTACTTGTCCGCGATCTCGGCCTCCGGAACCAGTTCCCCGGTCTCGGCGTCGTACCAGCCTGCGGACGGCGTGGTCTCCCACACGACGAGTCCGGTGTTCCAGGCGAGTTCGAGAACGCCTGCCGCCGAAAGCTCTTCGTCGACCTCCATCTCGAAGCGGGTACGCGAGGAACCGAACGGTCCGAGCTCACCTGCGCCGACGATGACGACGAGGTCCTCCGGAGCCGCCGTGACGCCGGACCAGGCCGGTGCCACCGACGCGGAGACCCGCGGCGGGGCGGGCAGAGCCGCGATGGTGTCGAGCTCCACGGCGTCCTCGTCGGCCTCGGCAGCAGCGGTCGCAGCTTCCTGAGCCTGCTTCGCCAGCGCGGGCAGGTCCAGGTTCGCCTGGGCGAGCCCACCGGTCAGATCGGCCGCGAGCGGCTCGCTGGAGGCGAGGCGACGTGCCTCGGGCTCGCACCACTGAAGCAGCTCGGTGGCCATTTCCTGGGTGGACCAGGTACGGACTCCGGCACCTTCGACAGCCTCGACCAGCGGGTCGTTGCCGCCCATGAGGCCGGTTCCGCGGACCCAGCCGATGAGAGCGTGCACCAGGGTGACGCGCTCGGCCCAGTTGCGCTCGGCCTTCCAGCGGCCGACCACTGCGTCCAGCGCGGCCTTGGCCTCGCCGTACGCACCGTCGCCACCGAACAGACCGCGGTTCGGGGAACCGGGCAGCACGACGTGCAGGTGAGTGTCGACGTCACGGTCGTAACCGATCTTCGACAGTCCGCCGATCAGGCGCTCCACCGACCACAGGAGAACACGCATCTCCATTTCGGCGCGGGCGCCGGCGTCGGCGAGGTCGCCTGCCACGCGGGGCGCGGCGAACGGGAACAGCAGCGTCGGGGTGACCGCTTCCTTGACGAGCTTCTTCGATCCACCGGCCGTCTCGTACTGCGCTTCACCGATCCACTCGATGAGCGCGTCGATGTCCGTGTAGGACGCCATGTTCGCGGGGACCACCCACAGGGCGGCACCGGCGCGAGCATTGCGGCGGTAGAGGTCGCGGTAGAAGCCGAGACGCTTGTCGTCGAGACGCGAGGTGGTCACGAAGACCGTCGCGCCGCCGGCGAGGAGCTTGCCTGCGACCGAGGCCGCGATCGAGCCCTTGCTGGCACCGGTGACGACGGCGACCTGGTCTGCCCATTCCGGGGTCTCGTCGGTGACGACGACTGCCGCCTCCGCGATACGCCCGTACTTCTCGGCCAGAGCCGTGCGACCCTCGTCGGTTGCGCGGGCCTGCCACCATGCGGCCTGCGCCGCAACGGACTTGCCTGCACCGGCGAAGCCTTCGATCTCGAGAGACTCCACGCCTGCCGCGTCGATCCACAGACGAGCCAGATCCTCACGTGCGCTCGCCCAGCGGTCGTCGAGCAGGACCGCCCGCTTGGCGTCGAACGCGGGAGCAACCAGTCGCGGCCAGTCGGAACCGAGTTCCGCCGACACGAGGTCGACGAGTTCGGTGTCGGTCGGCTGCGCTGCCGTCGCCGTGTCGCCTGCGAAGCCGAGCTGCTCGAGCACGAGGCGGGCGGCCGAGGCCAGCACGCCGTCGCGGCCCGTGATGTGCTCGGTGAACTCGCCCAGCGCCGCGGCGTCGACGGTGCCACCGGCTCCGCCACCCGAGGACGGGAGGGAGACGCTGATCCCGCGGCGCGAGGCCACTGCGGCCACTGCGCTGTCGATGACGGCGTCCACTGCGGCGCCGTCGGCGAGACCGCCGCCGGCCAGGCCGCCGAGGTCACCACCACGGATGCTGGAACCGTCGCGGGTTCCGAGAGCCACCTCGGCGGTGACGTGGTACGCCCAGCCGTCGCCGAGTTCCCAGACCTTCTTCACGCGGTCCGCGATGGCCGCCGGACGACGACCCGACGGGCCGAAGACCTTGCGAAGGTGATCGTTGATCGAGTCGGACAGCACCGGGCCGAACGGCTTGTACGTGCGGGCCAGGGAGTCGACCGTGCCGGCGAGCGAGCCCATGTCGGCGTCGGCGGCACCGTCGATCGCGCCGAGCGAGAGCTCGGAGCCGAGGTCGACGAGCAGCTGGTTACGCCGCGAGGACACGCCGTCGCACAGCGCCTCGATCGTGTCGACGGGGCCGACCTGATCGGGACGGAGCTTGGTCCACAGGCTGATCAGGACCTTGGTGGCGTCGGCGGCCTTGAACGCGATGTCGTCGGGACGCGGTCCACCGGACGGTGCAGCTGCCGGGGCCGGAGCGGCGGCAGGTGCGGCCGATGCGGCGGGCGCCGCGGCTGCGGGCGCTTCCGGCTCGTCGTCCTCGACCGGCGCCGGATCGACGTCGGTGGAGTACACGATGGACGCTTCACGCTCGATGTTGAGGACCTCGACCGGGTAGCCGAAGCGGCCCGGCAGCTTCAGGGTCTGCGACGCGAGGTTCGCGACGGTCGGGACGGAGCCCAGGCCGATCTCCACGAACCGCTCGACACCCAGTCCACCTTCGGACTCGTCGGCGAACAGCAGATCCTGCGTCTCGATCCAGCGCACCGGGCTGGCGAACTGCCAGGCCAGGAGCTCGGTGAGAACCACGCGGGTGAGCTGGACCGGCTTCTTCGCCCAGGAGTCGAAGTCCTTCAGCACCTTGTCGAGGGGCTTCGACGGAACCAGGTCGGCGATCTCCTGCACGAACTCCTTCTTCAGGGAGAACGGCTTGGGGACGAGGTTCGGGATGTAACGCCCGATCAGGATGGCCGGGTCGATGTCCTGCGGAAGCAGTTCCTCGAGACGTCCACGGAAGTCGTCGACGCCGCCACGCAGCACCGTCGAGTGGAACGGGACGTCGATGCCCGGAACCATGATGTACGCGCGCTTGCCACCGAAAGCCTCACGGCGGATGTCGATTTCCTTCTCGAGCGCGTTGAGCCCGGTGACCGTGCCCGCGATGGCGTACTGCGAGCCACGCAGGTTCAGGTTCACGATCTGCATGAACTCACCGGTCGCCTCGGCGACACCGGCGACGAACGCCTCGACGTCGTCGTCGGCCAGACCGATCTGCGACGGGCGGATGGCAGCCATCCGGTAGTCGGAACGGCCGGCCTCGTCGCGGGGAACGAGTGCGTGCATCGCGGAGCCACGCTGGAAGACCACCTCGAGAACGGCTTCGAGAGGCAGCACACCGGCGACGGCGGCGAGAGCGTTGTACTCACCGACCGAGTGGCCTGCGAGCAGGGCACCCTCGACGAAGGCACCGGATTCGCGGAGCTCGGCGACCTGAGCCACACCGAGCGTCGCCATTGCGACCTGGGTGAACTGGGTCAGGTGCAGGACACCGTCCGGGTGCTTGTGCTCGACACCACGGGCCTTGACGACCGTCGGGTTGTCGCGGACCACGGCGAGGATCGAGAAGCCGAGGGCCTTGCGGGTGTGCTTGTCGGCGCGGTCCCAGATCTCACGGGCGGCCTTGGAGCGGGCACGGGCGTCGAGGCCCATGCCGGGACGCTGGATGCCCTGTCCGGGGAACGCGTAGACGGTCTTCGGGGCGGCGGTGCGACCCGTTGCGACCATCACCAGTTCACCGTCGATGCGGCAACCGACCTCGACGATCTCGGCGCCACGGTCCACTGCGACGCGGTCGACGCGGACGTCGATCTCGGCGCCCGGGCGAACCATGCCCAGGAAGCGTGCGGTCCAGGCGGTGAGTCGACGCGGCGGCGTCTTGGTCTCGGCCGGGTCCACGGCGGTGACGACCTGCTGGGCGGCGGCGGAGAGCCACATGCCGTGCACGATCGGGCTGCCGAGGCCGGCGAGCAGTGCCGCGTTGTCGGAGGTGTGGATCGGGTTGTGGTCGCCCGACACCTGGGCGAAGGAGCCCATGTTGCGGGGAGCGACGATCGTGGTGTCGCGGCGACGACGACGCGGGGTGTCGACGGCCTCGTCACTCAGCGAGCCACCGGCGCGGGCCGGGTCGGACAGTTCGCCCTTGCCGGTGCGGCCGCGGATCGCGAAGCGCTCCGACAGGGTGACGACGGCAGGCGCGTCCAGGCCCTCGCCGAGCATGGCGCCGACCTCGACCTTGACCTCGACGACGCGGCCCAGGTCGGTGTCGAGAACCGAGGCGACCTCGGCCTTGACCACGAGAATGCTTGTCTCCGAAGGCAGTTCGCCGACGAAATCGACGCTGTGGTCGAGGTGGACCAGGTCGAGCATGCCCTCGATGACGGAGAGCGAGTCTTCGGTCTTGGCAGCTCCGAGCGCGGCGAACACGGCCGGCCAGCAGGCGCCGACGACCACGTCCGGGACGGCCTTGCCGCTGACGCTCAGCGTCGTGGGCAGACCCGAGCCGGTGACACCGGCGTGGTCGGCGACCAGGTCGGGCGTCCAGGCGAGGTTGAGCCGTGCGACACCGTTCTTGACGGCGGGCAGTTCCTGACCGGCCGCGACCGCGAGGAGTGCGGTCATCGACTTCTCGGCGTCGGCCTCGGTGACCACGGGAGCGCCACCGTCCGCGACGGACGCGGGAACGGTGATGGTGATCTGGACGGACTTGGCTGCCACCAGCGGGACGGTGAGGAGCACCTGCTGTTCGTCGATCACGGACAGCTCGGCACCGGTGGTCTCGTGCACCGCGAGGGTGTCGGACTCGATCGACCACTTGTCGAGGTCACCGAGCCGGCGAACCGGGTTCAGGGTCAGGCGCGAGGCCCACTGGATGTCGGGAGCCGACAGGACGATGTCGAGGAGGCCGCGGGCGATGTCCGCGTGACGGCGCGCGGGCAGCGACAGCGGTGCGGCACCGGCGGTGACCAGCTCGTCGTAGGTGGCCTTCTCGAAGCGGTCCAGCAGCTCGCCGACAGGCTCGTCGACGCGCGTGATGCCGGCGACGGCGACGGTGCCGGGGATGACGCAGACCTGGTCGGCCGTGTAGCGGGGATCGTGCGCCTGCCACAGCGAGTCGGAACGCCACCAGCGGCGAACGTCACCGTCGACGACGGGCACGAAGTTCACCGGCTTGCCGGGGGTCTTGCACAGAGAGACGAAGAACGAGACGTCCGCGGGGTGCAGAACCGTGGAGGCGTAATCGGGGTACTGCGCCTGCAGGGCGCAGATGGCCGCCTCGGGACGCTCGAGGATCGCGTCTTCGGCGAACAGGGTGGGGATGGGACCACGGTCGACCGGGTGCAGACGCGACTCGGTGCGCTGCAGCATCTCACCGAAGCGCGCACGCCAGGTGATGTCGATCCACGGGCTCTCATTGGCCTCGGTGATGGCGTCCTGGAGGTCGGTGCCGCAGTCGAATGCCTTCGCCGCGTCGATGCCGACGGCCAGCTCGAGGTAGCGGCGCAGCCACTGCTCGTACGTCATGGTCGCGACGTCGCCGAAGTACGGCTTGGCCGTGATGTTCAGTGCCTCGATGATCTCGGCGCGACGCTCGGCGACGGCGTCGGCGTCACCGGCGACCTCGTCGAGCAGACGGCCGGTGCGGGACGCGGCGTTGTCGATCTCGTGGATGTCGGCGCCGAGCTGGCTACGACCGGAGGCCATGCCGCCCTCGGCGGTGCCTGCTCCGACCCAGTCCGGAGTACCGGGGGTGTCGACGAGAAGCTGCTTCACCTCGGGAGACGTGGTTGCCTCGAGGGTGGCCATGGCGGCGGTGCCGACCAGGATGCCGTCCAGCGGCATGGCCGGGAAGCCGTGTGCGACGGACCAGCGGCCAGTCAGGTAGTCGGCAGCCTGCTCGGGCGTGCCGATGCCGCCACCGACGCACAGGACCAGGTTCGGCCGGGTACGCAGCTCGGCGTAGGTGTCGAGGAGGAGGTCGTCCAGGTCTTCCCACGAGTGGTGGCCACCGGCGCGGCCGCCTTCGATGTGGGCGATGACGGGGAACGAGGGGACCTCGTTGGCGATGCGGATGACCGAGCGGATCTGCGCGACCGTGCCCGGCTTGAACGCGACGTAGCTGAAGCCTGCCTCGGTGAGGTCACCGATGATCGAGACGGCGTCCTCGAGCTCGGGGATACCGGCGGTGACGACGACACCGTCGAACGGGGCACCCGCGGCGCGGGCCTTCGGCACGAGGCGCTTGCCACCGACGTGGAGCTTCCACAGGTAGGGGTCGAGGAACATCGAGTTGAACTGCACGGCGCGGCCCGGCTCGAGCAGCCCGGTGAGCTTCTCGACGTTGTCGGCGAAGATCTGCTCGGTGACCTGGCCACCGCCGGCGAGCTCGGCCCAGTGGCCTGCGTTGGCGGCTGCGGCGACGATCTTCGGGTCGACCGTGGTCGGGGTCATGCCGGCGAGCAGGATCGGCGAACGACCGGTCAGCTTCGTGAAGGCGGTCTCGACTCCGATGCGGCCGCCCGGCAGCGACACCGGCTTCGGGAGGAACTCGGTCCACGCGGCGGGAACCTCGGGGGTTGCGCCCGGGGTGAGCAGGTTGCGGTGACCGCCACGGGTCGCGGCGGCGACGATGCCGACGCCCTGCCCGCGGACACTGGCGGACGTCATGCGGGTGAGGAGGTCACCGGGTCCGAGGTCGAGGATCCACGCGGCACCGGCTTCGAGGGTGCTGTCGACGGCCCCGACCCAGTCGACGGGATCGACGAGGCAGGCGCTCGTGAGAGCGCGGGCCTTCTCTTCGTCGAGACCGCAGCGCACGGCCCACTGGCCGACGATGTCGATCGTCTCCGCGAGTGCGGGGTGGTGGAAGCCGATCTCGACCGCGAGGGGCTCGAAGACGGGCGCGAAGATGGAGCCGCCACGCTTCTTGGCGTCGCGCTCACGGGCCTCGTCGGCCTCGATCTGCTCGCACCGCTGCTGGACGCGTGCCAGCTGGGCGGGCGGGCCGGACAGCACGACGCGGCGACGGGCGTTACGGATGCCGAGGACGGCGGCACGCTCGGGCTCGAGGCCCTCGGCGAGCTCCTCGACGATCTGACGGAGTCGTTCCGGGTCGACGTTGGAGACAGCCAGCATCGGGGTGGAGTCGGCGGCAGCGATCACTCCGCGACGACGGCCGACGAGGCCGGCAGCCGCACCGATGAGCTGAGCGAGGGCGAGGAGTTCGCCGTCCTTCTGACCCGAGGAGGCAACGGCCTCCGCGGCGAGGAGTCCCTGGGAGTGGCCGATCACCGACACGGGAGCCGTAACCGCGGGATCGAGGCCCTGAGCTGCCAGCGCACGCAGCGCTGCGATCTGGGTGAGGAAGACGCCGGGGAGAGACACCGCCGCCGAGGTGAGCGCTGCCGCGGAGGGTCCGGCCGCCTGGGCGCCGTCCTCTTCGTCGGCGAGTTCCTGCTCGAGGATCCACGCGATGGGGTCGAATCCGACCGGGCGCACGACCAGGAGTTCCTGCGCCACGGGGGCGAGGTAGTCGGCCGCGTCGTTGACGATGGTGGTGAGTGCCGGCTCGAGTCCGTTGTCGCGGCTCAGTTCCTCCAGCGAGCTCAGCCAGGGCGCGCCCTGACCACCGAAGGCGAGCGCGTACGGCTCACCTCCGAGCAGACGATCCACGAGGGTGCTCTTGCTCGATGACCGAGTGTCGTCCCGGTCTACGCCGATGCGCCGCGAACCCTTCGAGTTTTTTCCGTTTCCTGCGGGTGTCGTGTCGTCAATCGTCACGCGTATGTCCTCTCCTGGTCCCCTCTAGGGGGAGGTGGGGATAGTGTCTGCCGCCCTCGGCATCGTGTGCCAGCTGTATCGGCTCTGATCAGCTCTTCCGGGCTGCTCAAGGTTGACACAGAATCATGAGGATTTCCTCACGTTCAAATGGCTCCGGGGTGTCACAGGCATGCATCGGAGAAATATCGCGTGATGTCTCTCACAGCCCTCCCGCGAAGTGACCGGTGAGTAGATCGCGTCCGCGCTGGACGCGGGCGGTGCAAGGACGTCCAAGAACCTGAGGAAAGCCTCATATTAATCGTTATCAATCTGTTACCACCTTGACGAAGTCCCAGGTTCATGCAGGTCCGCGCCCTCGAATCCGGGTCCGCGACCAGCGAAAGCGAACCTGTCGGACCCTCGCACTAATGTTCGACTCCAGGAACTGCCGACAGCCATTCTCCGGGGGGAAGAAATGAGCACAGCCCACGTCCGCGCCCTACTCGATCACGTCGACGCCCGACTGCCACGAGAGTCGTGGCCGCATTGGACGGAGGGCTGGCCGCACGAGATCGAAGCCGGTCTGCTCGATGCCGCGTTCTCGGCCCGCGCGACGTACGGAACGCCCACCACAGGGGTCCGCGCCGTCATCACCCGCTGGCGCGACCACCGGGCCGCACCTCTCGACGACCTCACGGCACTCGCCGCGCACGCCGATGACCCCGAAGGCCTCCTGGCCGTCCTGAACAACCGGCAGCGAGTACCGGGGAACTACACCACCAAGGCCGAGGCCGTCGCCTCGGCGGCACGCTCGCTCGCCGAGCTGGGGTGCACCACCTCGGCGGATCTCCGCGACGACGAGGCCCAGCGGAACGCGCTCGTCGCAGTGCCCGGGTTCGGTGTCGCCACCTGGGAGTGCTTCACCGTGCAACTCGGCGTCCGCACCGCCGGATCTCACCACTTGGTGTGTGTTTTCCTCGGCGAGGCACTCGATCTCGATTCCCCCCCGTCGACTTCAGACGCCGAAGATCTCGTCGCCGCGGCAGCAGCGCAGCTGGAGATCACGCATGCCACATTCACCCATGCCGTCTGGCGATACCAGCGCGCGCAGCGGCGGGTGGCGGGTGCGAGATGAAGTACACGCGAGAAGTGCTCGCGCAGGCGGTCGCAGAATCGACGAGCGTCGCTGACGTCATCCGCCATCTCGGGCTGCGTCCGTCCGGGGAATGCAAGCCCGCCTGAGTCGTCGAATCAAGAAGTTCGGGATCGATACGACGCACTTCACCGGGAGTGCACACACGAAGGGCAAACCGGCTCGCAATCGCATGTCGTGGGAGCAGATTCGCTAGAACGACCACCAGGGAGCGCACGAGTGAAGCCACACCTGTTGCGCCGCGCCCTGATCGAGGCTGGAGTCGAGTACATACGGGGAGGCCCGTTGGGCTCCCGCTTGGAGGAAGTTCGATTCCTTTGCCCCAACTGCCACAGCCAGACTGCGACGTGGGCAGGGCGAAAGAGCGGGAACGGAGGCAAGCACACCGGCTGACGCCATGTGCGCCAGAGTGTCGCGCACATGGCGTAGTCTGTGCTTCGCGCGCGAGTGGCGGAAGGGTAGACGCGTCAGGTTTAGGTCCTGGTGTCTGAAAGGACGTGGGGGTTCGAATCCCCCCTCGCGCACTTCTCGGCTCTTGCTGATTCGGCGGCCGTGTTCCGACTAGCTCGACGGCCCGTCGGGCGCTCGCGACGGCTGTGACCGTCGCCATAGCGGCAACCTCTCCTAGCAGCGCATTCAGCGATTCAGGTACCGTCGTTACGTGTCCGGTAACCGTAAGCAACGCCGCCCCGCGCTGATCCTGTTGGTGGTCATCGGGGCTGTCGGGTGCCTCGCACTCGGCTGGTGGCAGTGGATACGTTTCGAAGCGGTGGGCGGGACCGGCCAGAACCTCGGATACGCGTTCCAGTGGCCGCTGTTCGCGGCGTTCCTCGTCTACGCCTATCGGCGATTCGTGCAGCTCGAGGACGCCGAACCGGCTGACACCGCCGACGTCCCGGACGCTCCCACCGAACTTCGGGAGATCCCGGCCGACGTCTTGCCCCCTCGGCCCTCGGTGGCCGAAGACGACGATCCGGACGACCTCGAGAGCCGGCAGATTTCGCAGTACAACCAGTACCTCGCCGAGCTGTCTGCTCGCGAGACCGATAGGAGCACCACGTGAGCACGGGCCAAGACGAGACGACTGCCGGTTCGGTCGCAGACACCGCGAAGCAGAAGAAGATCGCCCCCGCGCTCCTGCGCTACCGCGTCCTCGCCTACGCCACCGGTGTGTGGCTGCTGGTCCTCACCGCAGAGATGGTGGCCAAGTACATCTTCAAGGTCGACAACCTGCCCACCTGGATCGCCGTCGTCCACGGCTGGGTGTACTTCGTCTACCTGCTGGTGACGCTCGACCTGGCGGTCAAGGTGCGCTGGCCTGCGGGCCGAACGGTCGGGACGCTCCTTGCGGGCACCATTCCGTTCCTGTCGTTCTACGTGGAGCACCAGCGGACCAAGCAGGTCCGCCGCGACTTCGGTCTCTGATTCCACCGGTCGACTCCCTCACATGATGACCGGCTGCCCGGTAATCATCGCGATCACGTAGGTCAGCCAGCCGAGCGGTGTCTGCGGCACCATCATCGGCGACACGCGAACCTCCTCCCGTGAACCGTTGCGAGTGTCAGCGCCCGGTGAGCGCCGCCAGGGCGGGGACGAGCTGCACGAGCGCCCGCCCTCGGTGCGAGGACGCGTCCTTCTCCTCGGGTGACAGCTGCGCGGCCGATCGGGTGTCCCCGTCGGGCACGAAGACCGGGTCGTAACCGAATCCGCCGTCGCCGACGGGCTCGCGGGCGATGCTCCCCCGCCATGCGCCGCGGACCACCGATTCCTCGCCGCCGGGCACCACGAGCGCGCACGCCGAGACGAATGCCGCTCCCCTGCGGCCGTCGGGCACGTCACCGAGCTGAGCCAGGACCAGGGCGGTGTTCGCGGGATCGTTTCCGTGCGTGCCCGACCACCGTGCGGACAGAATTCCGGGCATGCCGTTCAGCGCGTCCACCTCGATTCCGGAATCGTCTGCGACACAGGGCAATCCGGTTGCGGCGGCGCCGTCACGCGCTTTCGCCAGGGCGTTATCCTCGAACGTCGCACCCGTTTCGGGGGCCTCGGGGTATTCGGGCACGGCATCGAGCCCGATCAATTCGATTCCGTCGACGCCGGCCGCCGCGAGCACGCGATGCAGTTCCCGGAGTTTCTTCGCGTTGCGGCTGGCCACCAGTACTCGTGTGGTTTCGGGCACGATCTAGCCCCCGAACTTCTTCTTCGACGGCTCCGGGACTTTCGGCTCCGGAAGCACACCGGGGTAAGGCAGTTCGAGTGCGGCCTTCTGGATCTCGAAGAGCTGCTCGCACCCCGCGAGCGCGGAATCCAGCAGTTTGTCGAGCGTGGTCCGCGGGAACGTCGCACCTTCGCCGGTGCCCTGGATCTCGACGAGGGTGCCGGTGTCGGTGGCCACCACGTTCATGTCGACCTCGGCGCGCGAGTCCTCCTCGTACGGCAGGTCGAGGCGCACACGTCCGTCGACGACGCCCACACTCACCGCGGCGATGCCGCAGGAAATCGGCTGGGGGTCGGCGAGACGGCCGGCGGCTCGGAGGTAGGTCACCGCGTCGACGAGGGCCACGTACGCGCCGGTGATGGCGGCGGTGCGGGTGCCGCCGTCGGCCTGCAGCACGTCGCAGTCGAGGGCGATGGTGTTCTCACCGATGGCGGCGAGGTCGATGCAGGCGCGGAGGGAGCGTCCGACCAGCCGGCTGATCTCCTGGGTCCGTCCACCGACCTTGCCCTTGACGGACTCTCGGCCGCTACGGGTGTGGGTCGCGGCGGGCAGCATGGCATATTCGGCCGTCAGCCAGCCGAGTCCGGAGCCCTGACGCCAGCGGGGAACACCGTCCTCGACGCTGGCCGTGCACATCACCCTGGTGTTTCCGAATTCCACCAGCACCGATCCCGCGGGATGAGTGGTGAAGCCCCGGGTGATCTTGACCTCGCGGAGTTCGTCGTCCGCCCTACCGTCTTCTCGTGTGGTCACGGCAGAGAGCCTAGTCGCCCCCGCGCGGGGCGCGGGCACACGGCTTCAGACGGTGTAGACGCCGCCCGCGGACACTGCGTGCACGGGGCCGGAGAATTCGGCCTTGGCCTCGGCGATGACGTCTTCGCGGGACGTCCACGGCGGTATGTGGGTGAGCAGCAGTTCGGCGACACCGGCGCGGTGTGCGACCTGTCCGGCCTCGGTACCCGACAGGTGGATCCCTTCGGGCCGATCCGGGCTGTGCGTCCACGACGCCTCGGCGAGCAGTACGTCGGCCGCGCGGGCGAGGTCGATCACTTCTTCACACATGCCGGTGTCGCCGGTGTAGACGAGGGTGCGCCCGGCACCGTTGGTCAGGCGGAACCCGTACGCCTCGGGCGGGTGGTTGACCCGGCGCGCGGTGATGGTGAGATCGCCGAACGTGACCGGTTCGCCGTCGATCCAGTGGTGCAGGTCGATCGTGTCGGAGATGTCGTCGATGTCGCCGCCGCACTCCGCGGACGCCACGCCGATCCGGCGGGCGGTGTCGGACGGGCCGTAAATGAGTGCGCGACCCTTCGGCGGGTGCGGATGATAGCGACGCCAGACGAGCAGTCCGGGGAGGTCCAGGCAGTGGTCCGCGTGCAGGTGGCTGAGGAGGACGGACACCTCGCCGGGATCGGCGAACCGCTGGAGCGCACCGAGGACACCGGGTCCGAAGTCGAGTACCAGCGGCGGTGTGTCCGGCGCGGTCAACAGATAACCCGATGCAGGTGAGTCTGGTCCGGAGACGCTCCCTGAACACCCCAGGACGGTAATGCGCATACCCGCCATGCTGCCACGACGACCCGTTTGGGAAAAAGCTTCCGACGGAATTGGCGCGTCGACGTCACAACCGATGGGGAACTGTGACCTGATCACCCGCGTCGGGGGCTTGCGCCGACCGGGCTGGGCCGATCACCCGAACGATTGTGGCCCCACCGCTTTCCGGGCCCGCTGCTTCCTGGCGTCCGCGGAGAGCAGCCAGGCCGCGACGACACCACCGACCGCGCCGAACAGATGTCCCTGCCAGGACACACCGGGCGCGCTGGGCAGCACACCCCACAGCAGGCTGCCGTAGACGACGAACACCACCACGCCGACGAGAATCTGGCCGAGGCTGCGCGCGAAGATTCCCCGGACCAGCAGGTAGGCGAGCCAGCCGAAGATGAGGACGGAGGCGCCGATGTGGTTGGAATAGGATCCGCCGGTCAACCAGGTGCCCAGACCTCCGACCACCCAGACGATCCCGGTGGCGGCGAGGCCGCGGGCGATGCCCGACAGCAGCACGAGGAACCCGAGGACCAGCAGTGGGACGGTGTTCGCGGCAAGGTGTGCCCAGTCGTCGTGCAGGACCGGGGCGAACAGAATCCCCCACAGCCCGTCGATCGAGCGCGGTTCGACGCCGTTCTGTTCGAGTCGCTCGTCGGACAGCACGTCGACGATCTCGATGACGTACAGCAGCATCGTGAAGGTGCCGACGAGGATCGCGGACTGCAGCCACAACGGCTTCGACTTCGACGAGGGCGCCGGCGACGCGCCACCCCGCGGTACCGGCGAGTCGAATCGCGAGGAGTCGAACGGCGAAGTCATGATCCACACACCCCTGTTGTCATGCCCACAACTGCCCTTCCAATGCTTCTTCTGCTTCCTCGACCGTACCGCCGTATGCGCCGGTCGACAGATATTTCCATCCACCGTCGGCGACGATGAACGCGATGTTCGCCGCGCGTTCGGCCTTGACGGCCTTGCGCGCCACCCCCAGCGCGGCGTGGAGGATCGCGCCGGTCGAGATGCCCGCGAAGATGCCCTCGTTGTCGATCAGTTGCCGGGTGCGGCGGACGGCGTCGGCGGGGCCGACGGAGAACCGCGAGGTGAGGACGGATTCGTCGTACAACTCGGGAACGAAGCCCTCGTCGATGTTGCGGAGGCCGTACACGAGTTCCCCGTAGCGGGGCTCCGCCGCCACGATCTCGATGCCGTCGACGTGTTCTCGAAGGTAGCGTCCCACACCCATCAGGGTTCCGGTGGTGCCGAGACCCGCGACGAAGTGGGTGATCTCGGGAAGGTCGCGCAGGATCTCGGGGCCCGTGGTCTCGTAGTGGGCCAGCGCATTCGCGGGATTGCCGTACTGATACAGCATCACCCACTCGGGATGCTCCGCGGACAGCTCCTTGGCCACGGCCACAGCCTGATTCGAGCCACCGCGCGCGGGTGAATCGATGATTTGCGCACCGAACATCGTCAGCAATTGTCTGCGTTCCACGGACGTGTTCTCGGGCATCACGCAGATCAGGTGGTACCCCTTGAGTTTCGCGGCCATCGCGAGCGAGATCCCGGTGTTCCCGCTGGTCGGTTCGAGGATCGTCGCCCCGGGCGTCAGGGTGCCGTCTTTCTCGGCCTGCTCGATCATGCGGAGGGCCGGCCGATCCTTCACCGAACCGGTGGGGTTGCGGTCCTCGAGCTTCGCCCACAGGCGGACCGGCGTAGCGCCGTTCCAGCTCGGCGACAGCCGGGGCAGCCCGACGAGGGGTGTGTCGCCGAGGGTGTCGATCAGCGAATCGAACCGCGCCACGACCGCGATCAGCCTCCGGCGACGGCGGGCAGGATCGTCACGGAGTCCCCGTCGGCCACCTCGGTGTCGAGTCCGCCCGAGAATCGGACGTCCTCGTCGTTGACGTACACGTTGACGAAGCGGTGCAGACGGCCGTCGTTGATCAGGCGGTCCTTGATGCCGCCATAGTTGCCGTCGAGATCGTCGATGACGGCGGAGAGTGTGGGACCTGTTGCCTCCACCCGCTTTTCACCGCCGGTGTGGGTACGCAGGATGGTGGGGATCGAAACTGTGACAGCCATGGTCGGCTCCTCGGGATGTGGATGTCTTAGTTGCCGCGGGCCCGTCGCGAGGGACGGCACCGTCACTTGTCGGGGATGTCTGCCACGGACGTGTGGGCGAACTTGTAGCTCTGGACCACGTCGACGGGTTCCTCGGTGACGACACCGTCGACGATGCGGTAGCTGCGCAGTTCGTGAACGTCGGGGTCGCGGGTGGAGATCAGCACGTAGTGGGCGTCCGGTTCGGACGCAAAGGAGACGTCGGTCCGGCTGGGGTACGCCTCGGTGGCGGTGTGCGAGTGGTAGATCACGACGGGCACCTCGTCGGCGTCGTCCATCGCGCGCCACACTTTCAGTTGCTCACCCGAGTCGAATCGGTAGAACGTCGGCGAACGCTCGGCGTTGATCATCGGGATGTGGCGTTCGGGGCGGTCGGAACCCTCCGGCCCGGCGATGACCCCGCACGCCTCGTCCGGGTCGTCGGCGCGCGCATGCGCCACCATCGCCTCGACGAAGTCCGATCGAATCACCAGCACGTCATCCACCTCCGTGAGCGCCATCCTAGGTGCGGACCGTCGAGTCGGCCACCGACCCGATATCTCCGGACCGCCGTACCTCAGGAACGCAATGCAGAAGGGAACAGTTCGCGATAGGTGGGAATTCCCGCGACGGGGGTGGCGCTCAGGACGGCGTCGACGATGGCCTTCTCCACCACTTCGGCGGCGGCAGTGCAGACGGCGTCGACGACGGGCAGATCAGGCGGGAACGCGTCGGGTACCCCCTCCGGGTGGTGAACCGGGTGGATGCCGGTGGAGAGCGCGAAGATCGTGTCGCCGTCGAGCGGCGAATGCGCCGGCCGGATCGCGCGGGCGAGCCCGTCGTGGCCCGCAACGGCGACGCGGCGTAACGCCGCCTTCCCCAGGACGGCGTCGGTCGCGACGACGCCGATGGTGGTGTTGAGGACGGTGCTCTTGGCGATCAGTTCGCGCGCCGCCGACACCTCGGCGGCGACCGGCGGTCTGAGCCCGAAAGCGGCTGCACCCACGGTGGCGACGCCCCAGGGCAGTCCGGTCGCCGGATCGAACACGGTTCCGACGGGATTGGCCACCATCAGCGCGGACACCGTGATGCCCTTCGCCGGACCGTCCGTGACGACGACGCTCGCCGTTCCGACACCCCCTTTGAGTGCGCCCGCACGCGCCCCGACCCCGGCGCCCACCGAACCGGAGAGCACGGTGTGCGACGCAGAATCTGCTGCCCGATAACCGAATTCGGCGGTGGGACGCGTGCGCCAGTCACCGACCGGCAGATCGAAGATCACGGCGGCGGGAACGATCGGAACCACCTGATCGGGCTCCCCCATGGCGATTCCGTGACCGCGCTCCTCGAGCCACCGCATGACGCCGTCCGCGGCGGCGAGTCCGTAGGCGCTGCCGCCGGTCAGGACGATCGCGTGAACCTTCCGGACACTGTGGCTGGGGTCGAGGAGGTCGGTTTCCCGGGTGCCCGGGCCCCCGCCACGGACGTCAACCGCACCGGTCGCGCCGTGCGGCGCGAGGACCACCGTGCACCCGGTGGCCGCACCGCTTCCCAGCGTGGCGTCCGCGTCGAGCTCGTGGTGGTGTCCGACGCTCAGACCCACCACATCGACGAGCGAATCGGTGCGGCCCGGCGTCGTGGTCGTCACGGTGCCAGTGCCTGAACGAGCGAGTCCTGCATCCAGGTCAGCCAGTGGTAGATGTCGAGGTGCGGTGCGCGGGGATCGGCGGGATCGAGTTCGTCGGGTGTGTCGGCGTCGATGCCCAGGTTGGTGCCCAGCGCCAGCCGGACGTCGTTGAGCCCGCTGAGCCAGGCGTCGGCCTGTTCCGGCGTGAGCAGCACCTTGCCGCCGTTCTCGGGCACCGTGTGGAGAATGACCGAGCCGGCCGCCACTTTGGCGTCGATGATCTCCGGTTCGTGGAGTCCGCGCAGCGCACCGTTGATGTCGGCCTTCGATTCGGCGCGGATCTCGTCGTCGTCCGGCGCGTCCATGTCGGGACGGTGGAAGTCGGGCAGCAGCCGCGCGAGGACCTCCTCGTCGGGTGCCGTCGTGTTGCCCGTCCGCATCCCGGTCAGCGCCGCGAGTTCGTCCTCCGGGGCGGACGCGGCCCGCTCCTCGAGAAGACCGAGGACGGAGGCGACCAGCGATCGCAACACCGTCGCCTCGTGCGCGTCCATCTCCGAACGCAGCTTCACACCGCCGAGCGAGTTCTTCCTGCTCCACATCCGCACGTCGTGTACCGAGTTCCTTACTGTCCGAACGGAAAGTTAGCTGCCGTCACGCTGCATCGTGGCCCACAGGCCCGCCGCGTGCAGCTTGCGTACATCGTTTTCGACCTTGTCCCGGGAGCCGCTCGACACCACGGCCTTCCCCTCGGAATGGACCTGCATCATCAATTCCGTGGCCTTGGCTTTGCTGTAACCGAAGAGCTTCTGGAAAATGTAGGTGACGTAGTGCATCAAATTCACCGGATCGTCCCACACGACCGTGACCCAGGGACGATCATTGGCTTCATCGACCTCGACGACCTCCGACTCTGCAGGGGTGACCTGCGGCGATGCCGGCATGGCATCCACGAATGGAGCTGTCGTCGAGCAATGAGCCATGACACCAGGGTACGACGCTGCTCCACTGCGCGACACCGCGGCTTACAGTGGCCGAGTGTCCAGAGACAGCACCGCCTTGTTCACCGACCAGTACGAGTTGACGATGCTGTCGGCGGCCCTCGCCGACGGTTCCGCCCATCGACGCTGCAGTTTCGAGGTGTTCGCCCGCCGGCTGCCCGACGGTCGCCGGTACGGAGTCGTCGGCGGCACCGCCCGTCTCGTGTCCGCGCTGTCCAACTTCCGTTTCGGCGAGCCGGAACTCGGGATCGTGTCCCGCTTCCTCGACGAGGCGACCGTCGAATGGCTGCGGGACTATCGCTTCGGCGGTGACATCGACGGCTACCGAGAGGGTGACTTCTACTTTCCCGGCTCCCCGATCCTCTCCGTCCGTGGAACGTTCGCCGAATGCGTCCTGCTCGAGACGCTGAGCCTGTCGATTCTCAACCACGACAGCGCGATCGCGTCCGCCGCCGCACGCATGGTCAGTGCCGCCGACGGACGCCCCATGATCGAGATGGGTTCGCGGCGCACCCACGAGGAATCCGCGGTGGCGGCCTCCCGCGCCGCCTATCTCGCGGGTTTCACGGCCACGTCGAATCTGGAGGCGGTCCGCAGGCACGCAGTGCCCGGTGCGGGTACCAGCGCGCACGCGTTCACCCTGTTGCACACCACCCTGGACGGGCCGGACGAGGCGGCGGCGTTCCGCGCGCAGGTCGCGGCACTCGGAGTCGGAACCACGCTCCTCGTCGACACCTACGACATCACCGAGGGCGTCAAGACCGCAGTCGAGGTAGCGGGCCCCGAACTCGGGGGCGTCCGGATCGACTCCGGTGATCTGGGTGTCCTGGCCCGGCAGGTCCGCAGGCAACTCGACGACCTCGGTGCGACCGGGACGAAGATCGTCGTCTCCGGCGACCTCGACGAATACGCCATCGCCGCGTTGCGGGCCGAACCGGTCGACGTCTACGGCGTCGGCACGTCCGTCGTCGTCGGCTCCGGCGCGCCGACCGCCGGAATGGTCTACAAACTCGTCGAGGTGGACGGCATCCCCGTCGAGAAGAGGAGCAGCAACAAGGCGTCGCGGGGCGGCACCAAGCGGGCGTTGCGATTCGCCCGTGACACCGGAACCCTGGTGGAGGAGGTCGTGTACTCGGCCCACTCGGACGCACCCGGCGCGGCCGGCCTCGAGGCGCGGGAACTGCTGGTTCCGCTGGTGCGGGGCGGTGAGACCGTCTGCGACACGACTACCCTGGAGGACAGCAGATCCCTCCTGGCTGCGGGTCTTGTCAGCCTGCCCTGGGAGGGCTTGAAGCTCTCCCACGGCGAGCCCGCGATCCCGGTGCGCTTCGCCGAACCCGAATCCAGGAGGGCACCATGACCGACACCGAGAACACCGACGTCCGGCGGGCGCTGCTCGTGGTCGACGTCCAGAACGACTTCTGCGAGGGCGGCTCCCTCGCCGTCGACGGCGGTTCCGCGGTCGCGGCCGCGATCAGCCGCTTCCTGACCGCGACCGAATACGACGTCGTCGCGGCGACGATCGACCACCACATCGACCCGGGCCACCATTTCTCCGAAGAACCGGACTACGTCGACACGTGGCCGGTGCACTGCAAATCGGGAACGTCCGGCGCGGGCTTCCACCCCGACCTCGACCTGAGCGGCATCGAATCGGTGTTCTCCAAGGGCGAGTTCTCGGCGGCCTACTCGGGCTTCGAGGGCAGGAACTCCGACGGCCAGAGCCTGGAGAAATGGCTGCGTGCGGCCGGAGTCACCGAGGTCGACGTCGTGGGGATCGCCACCGATCACTGCGTGGTCGCGACGGCACTCGACGCCGTGGCCGCCGGGTTCCCGACGCGTGTCCATCTCCCCCTCACTGCAGGTGTCGCCCCCGCGACCGTCGAGGCCGCGATTTCCGCGATGCGGACCGCCGGGGTGCGCCTCGTGGGCCGCGACGCGGACGCCCCCTCGGACCGCGTGACGATTTCTGACGTAGGTCCCGAGTAACCTGCTCGGGTGCCTGAAAACCTCCCCAACGTCCCCGAGCTGTTGCGCACGGCGGTGCGGTCGCTGGGCGGTGCCGAGCGGTCCAACCAGCTGACCATGGCTTCCGCCGTTGCGCATTCGATCGACACCGGGGAGCATCTGGCCGTCCAGGCCGGGACGGGCACCGGCAAGTCCCTCGCCTATCTGGTGCCGAGCGTCCGGCACGCGGTGCAGAGCGGGAAGACGGTCATCGTCTCGACGGCCACCATCGCACTGCAGCGTCAGCTGATCGACCGCGACATGCCGCGGCTCGCGGACGCGCTCGAGGGTTCGCTCGGCCGGAGACCGCACTTCGCGATCCTCAAGGGCCGCAACAACTATCTGTGCATGAACAAGATCCACACCGGGTCCGCCGAAGAGCCTCCCACGGACGAGCTGTTCGACCCGTTCGCGGTGTCGCGGCTCGGACGTGAGGTCCAGCGCCTCACCGAGTGGTCCTCGGACACCGAGACCGGGGACCGCGACGACCTGGCCCCCGGAGTCAGCGACAAGGCGTGGCGCCAGGTCAGCGTCACCGCCCGGGAATGCCTCGGCAAGTCCCGGTGCCCGGTCGGCGAGGACTGCTTCGCGGAGCGTGCCCGCGCGGAGGCCTCGCAGGTCGACGTCGTCGTCACCAACCACGCTCTGCTCGCCATCGACGCCATCACCGGAATCGCGATCCTGCCCGAACACGACGTCGTGGTCGTCGACGAGGCGCACGAACTGGTCGACCGGGTCACGAACGTCGCCACCGCGGAACTGGCGGCGTCGACGATCAGTGCCGCGGCCCGGCGCTGCGCGAAGCTCGTCGAGGAGCAGGACGCAGACCGTCTCGAGGCCGCGGGCGAGGGCTGGGCGGCACTGCTCGAGGAGTTGCGGCCGGAACGGTGGGAGGCGCTGCCGCCCGGCGCGGCCCCCGCGCTCGCCGCTGTCCGCGACGCCGCGTGGTCGCTGCGCACGGCCATCGGCCCGTCCCGTCCCGGCATGGCGTTGAGCGACCCGGAGGCCGCCGCGGCGCGCAACACCGCACTCGCTTCGGTCGAGGAGGTGCACGACAGCGCCGTCCGCGTTCTCAGCGCCTTCGACGAGCCGGATCCGGCCAAGCGTCACGACGTGGTGTGGCTGGCCGCCGACGACAATCGCGGTTCGATCCGCCGGGTGGTGCGGATGGCGCCGCTGTCGGTCGGCGGGCTGCTGCGTTCCCGGTTGTTCGCCGAATCGACCGTGGTCCTGACGTCCGCCACGCTGACCGTGGGCGGGTCGTTCGACGGTCTGGCGGTCAACTGGGGACTTCCGGCCGAATCGTCCGTCGTGATCGATCCGGCGATGGCCACCGGCTCCGAGGCACCGTCCGATTCGGGCACGTTCAAATGGAACGCCCTCGACGTCGGGTCGCCGTTCGACCATGCCCGCGCCGGCATCATCTACATCGCGAAGCAGCTTCCGCCGCCGGGGCGGGACGGGCTCTCCCCCGCGTATCTCGACGAGATCGCCGAACTCGTCGAGGCGGCCGGCGGGCGCACGCTGGGACTGTTCTCGTCGATGCGGGCCGCGAAGGCCGCATCCGAGGCGATGCGCGACCGGCTCGACACCCCGATCCTGTGCCAGGGCGACGACTCGACGGGCGCCCTCGTCCGGGCGTTCGCCGGCGACGAGCCGACGTCGCTGTTCGGCACGCTGTCGCTGTGGCAGGGTGTCGACGTGCCGGGCCCGTCCCTGAGCCTCGTGATCCTCGACCGCATCCCCTTCCCCCGCCCCGACGATCCGCTGCTGGTCGCCCGGCAGAAGGCCGTCGAGTCGCGCGGTGGTAACGGGTTCCTTTCCGTCGCAGCCAATCACGCGGCGCTGCTGCTCGCACAGGGTGTGGGGCGTCTGCTGCGCAGCGTCGACGACAAGGGTGTGGTGGCCGTCCTCGATCCGCGGCTCGCCACCGCCCGCTACGCCGGGTATCTGCGAGCCTCGCTACCACCGTTCTGGGAGACGTCCGATCCGGAAGTCGTGCGTAAGGCGTTGGGGCGGATCCGCGATTCGCGCCCGTGAACCGCGGCCGCGCACTGAGTCGGACAGTGGATCGGTGCGCACCCTATGCTCGACCGATGGACCATGCGATCTCAGTCCGCGGACTCACCAAGAAGTTCGGCGAAGTCCGCGCCCTCGACGGCCTCGATCTGGAGGTGAAGTCGGGCGAGGTGCACGGATTCCTCGGACCCAACGGCTCGGGCAAGTCCACGACCATCCGGGTGCTCCTCGGTCTCCTGCGCGCCGACGGCGGTTCGGCGTCCGTTCTCGGTTCCGATCCGTGGCAGGATTCCGTGCCCGTACATCGGCGACTCGCTTATGTTCCGGGTGACGTGAACCTGTGGCCCAATCTCTCCGGTGGCGAGGCGATCGACCTTCTCGGGCGCCTGCGCGGCGGACTCGATTCGGTCCGCCGCGCGTCGCTGATCGAACGCTTCGAACTCGACCCCACCCGCAAGGGCCGCACCTATTCGAAAGGCAACCGGCAGAAGGTCGCCCTCATCGCTGCCCTCGCCGCCGATACCGAACTCCTCATCCTCGACGAGCCGACATCGGGCCTGGACCCGTTGATGGAGGCGGTGTTTCAGGAGTGCATCACCGAATTCGCCCGCGGCGGACGCACAGTGCTGTTGTCCAGCCACATCCTCGCCGAGGTCGACGCGCTGTGCCACGCCGTCACCATCATTCGCGCGGGCAAGACCGTGCAGGCGGGAACGCTGTCCGAACTGCGCCACTTCACCCGCACCACGGTGACGGCGACCACCCGGATCAAGCCCACCCCCATCGCGAACGTCCCCGGCGTGCACAACCTGCAGAAGGGCGAGGACGCGAACACGGTGACGTTCGACGTCGATTCCGATCAGATCGATCCGGTCATGACCACGTTGACCGGGCTGGGCATCGTCTCGATCACCGCCAACCCGCCGACGCTCGAGGACCTGTTCCTCCGCGAGTACCGCGACGAGGTCGAGGCACTCGGGATCGGACGGCCGCAGTGAGTCGCCTGAGCGGAACGGGTGTGCTCGCCGAACTGGCGGTGCGCACCGACCGGGTCCGGATTCCGGTGTGGACGGTCGCGGTGGCGGGCCTCACCGTCCTGATCGCGTCGAGCTATTCCACCATCTACCCGACCGCCGAATCCCGGCAGGCCCGTGCCGATCTCATCTCGTCGCCGGCCGCCACGGCACTCGCCGGGCCGGGGTACGGCCTGGACGACTACACGCTCGGTGCGATGGTGGCCAACGAGATCGCCGGCATGACGATGGTGGCCGTGGCGATCATGTCGGTGCTGCTGGTGACGCGGCATCTGCGGACGGAGGAGGAGACCGGGCGCACGGAGCTGGTACGCGCCGGCGTCGTCGGTCGGTATGCGGGAATCACGGCGGGACTGATCTCCGCGGCGCTCGCCAACGTGTTCGTCGCGCTTCTGCTCGTCATCGGGCTGCTCGCCGTGGGTCTGCCTCCTGCGGGTTCGCTGAACATGTCCGCGGGTGTGCTGGTGGTGGGCCTGGTGTTCACCTCGCTGTCGGCGCTGGCGTCCCAGTTCACCGAACACGCCCGCACCGCAAGCGGTGTCGGGATCTCCGCGATCACCGTCGCGTATTTGCTGCGTGCGGTGGGCGACGTGCAGCAGGGACACAGCGGGAGCCTGCTGACGTGGGTGTCGCCGATCGGCTGGTCGCAGGCCACCCGCGCCTACGTCGACGAACGCTGGTGGCCGTTGCTGATCGGCATCGTCGCGGCGGCGCTGACCGTCGGATGCGCGTATGCCGCCATCGGTCGCCGGGACGTCGGGTCAGGGCTCCTTCCGCCGCGGGGCGGGCGCGCCGAGGCCTCCTCCCGTCTGACCGGTGTCACGGCGCTGGCGGCCCGTCAGCAGCGCGGCCAGATCCTCGCCTGGGGTGTCGGCGTGTTCGCGCTGTCGCTGCCCATCGGTTCACTCGGCAGGCAGATCAGCGACTTCATCGACCAGGATCCCGATCTCGCACAGCTGCTGCCGGGCGGGGCCGCGGCGGCCGCCGACGGTGCGTTCGCCCTGTATCTGGTGTTCCTGGTGGTGATGGCGGCGATGTACGCCGTCGGCGCCGTCATATCGATTCGCTCGGAGGAATCGTCCGGTCGCGCCGAGGAGGCACTGGCCACCCCCGTGTCGCGGGCGTCGTGGCTCGGTGGCCAGCTGGCGGTGATCGCCGGTGCGGCTGTCGCGATCACGGTGGCGGCGGGGGTCGGCATGGGGATCACTGCGGCGTTCACGCTGTCCGATGCGGGCGCGCTCGGCCGGTTGATCGGCGCGGCCCTGAACACCGTGCCGGCAGTGCTGCTGATCGTTGGTTTGTGCGCGGCCGTCTACGGCCTGATGCCCCGCGCGCTGCCGGCGTTGTGGGCATTCCTGGGCTACGTGCTCGTCGCCGGAATGTTCGGGGAAGTGCTCCCGGACTGGTTCGGGGTGTTCTCCCCCTTCCACTACACGCCGGCCCTGCCTGCCGAGAGTTTCTCGGTTACGCCCCTCGTGGTTCTGCTGCTTCTCGCGGCCGCCCTGTTCCTCGCCGCGGTCACCGGATTCCAGCGCCGGGACGTCGGCCGGTGACCCGTCCGCGGGTATCCCGGTTCGCCTGAAAACGAGACCACCCGGTTCCTACGATTGGGTGATGGAACTCCCTGCGCGTTTCGACGACCCCTACCGCGCGCGACACCGGACGGCCGCGCAGATCCGCGCCGCCGGAGCGATCGGGTCGCTCAACGACGGGGTGGAGGTCCAGATCCACGGCGTCGCGACACGTCTGATCGCGTGGCCCGGCACGGGCTTCCAGACGCAGAGCGTGCACGTCCTCACCCTGGAACCTGGCCAGGAGATGGACATACATGCCTACGGTCTCGCCGAGGAGTCGATCCTCGCGCTGCAGGGTGAGGGGGAGGTGTTCGTCCGCGACCAGTGGGCGCGATTCCGGCCCGGCGACATGGGATTCTTCCCGCCTCCCGTCGAGCACGCGATCCGCGCGACACCGGGCGGGCCCGGTCTGGTGGCCGTCGCCGCGGTCTCGCCACCCGAGTTCGAACTATACGAACCCGCAGGCTTCTACAACCGGCAGTACGGCGTCGTCAACCAGGAAGCAGCCTGGTTCGCCAGGAGCAACGCGGCACCGGGCTCGCTGTCGGGTCCGTCGCAGCTCGCCTACCACGACGCCGACCCGGCCGTGCGCGCGTGGAACCTCACGGTCAGCGAGATCCGCACGCACGGGGCACTCTTCAACGTGTTCCGTGGCGCGAAGATCGATGTGATCGACGCCCCGATGGTGTTCGTGCTCTGGCCCGGATACGGCGCGCGGTCCACCGGGTTCCACTTCGCCAACGGCGACGACGGGCTGACCACCGCCGTGCACACCCACCCCGCCTCGGACGAGTGCGTGGTCCTGTGGGACGGCACGGCCCGGGCGTGGCAGCAGGGCGGGTGGCACGACATGGACGTGTTCGACGTCGTGTTCGCACCGTGCGGGGTCGAGCACGGGATCAGCTCGGTGACGGGCGAGGCGCTGTGGGGAGGCTTCGCCGCCCCGCCCCAACTCGACCTCTACGCGCGCACGCCCTACTACAACCCGCCCGGCACGTTCGCCGAGGTTCCCTTCGGCCGGCTCGACCGGTAGCGCACGTCAGGGGTTCGGCACCGTCACCAGACCCAGCTCCGACGGGTCGACGAGCAGTCTGTGGTGCGGAAGGACCCGCACCGTGTATCCGACCGATCCGGACAGCGGCAGTGCCAGGTCGGCGGCGAACAGCTCCCCCGACTCGTCCGATCCGGAGTGGGTCATCGGGACCGTGACGATGTCGGTGAGCTCCTCGTCCGGTCCGGCCTTCCCGATCACGGCCTGCACGGTGACGTCCGAGACGGACAGTTCGCCGAGGCGGATGCGGGCGCGGAGCACCAGATTGGCGCCGATCTCGGGAGTGTCGGGCAGCCCGGCGCCGTCGACCTGCAGAACCGCCACCGACGGCCAGGCGGCCTCGACGCGGAGACGGAACGCGGCGAGTTCGCGGGCGCCGGCGTAGTTCTCCTCAGCCACCGTCCGGGCCGATTCGGCGGCCGGCGCGTAGTACTGGACGGCGTAGTCGCGCACCATCCGCGACGCGAGCACCTTGGGGCCGAGATTCTGCAGCGTGTGACGGACCATCTCCACCCAGCGCACCGGCAGGCCGTCCGCACGGTCGTAGAACCTCGGCAGGACGGCGCGCTCGAGCAGTTCGTACAGTGCGCTGGCCTCGAGATCGTCCCGCCGTGTCTCGTCGACGACGCCGTCGGCGGTCGGGATGGCCCAGCCGTTCTCGCCGTCGAACATCTCGTCCCACCAACCGTCACGGATCGACAGGTTCAGTCCGCCGTTCAGGGCGGACTTCATCCCCGACGTGCCACACGCCTCGAGCGGGCGCAGCGGGTTGTTGAGCCACACGTCGCAACCCCAGTAGAGGTACCGCGCCATCGACATGTCGTAGTCGGGCAGGAAGGTGATGCGGTGCCGGACGTCGGCGGCGTCGGCGAAACGCACGACCTGCTGGATGAGGGCCTTCCCGCCGTCGTCCGCGGGGTGGCTCTTCCCGGCGACCACCAGCTGCACGGGACGCTTCTCGTCGAGGAGCAGGGCCCGGAGCCGCTCGGGGTCGCGCAGCATCAGCGTCAATCGCTTGTAGGTGGGCACCCGCCGGGCGAAGCCGACGGTGAGCACGTTCGGGTCGAACACCTCGTCCGTCCAGCCCAGTTCGGCGGACGTCGCACCGCGTTCGATCCAGGACGCGCGTACCCGTCGGCGCACCTCCTCGACCAGTTTCCCGCGCAGCGCGTTGCGGGTCGACCACAGTTCCTCGGCGGACAGGTCCTGCAGCCGCTCCCAGCCGCGGGCCTCCTCCACCAGTTCGGGGCCCAGGATGCGGGTGGCCAGATCGATCCACTCGGGTGCGGCCCAGGTGGGCGCGTGGACACCGTTGGTCACCGAGCCGATCGGCACCTCCCCTGCGTCGAATCCGTGCCACAGCGGCTGGAACATCTCCCGACTGACGATGCCGTGCAGCTTGGACACACCGTTGGCCCGTTGCCCGAGCCGCAGGCCCATGTGGGCCATGTTGAACACCGCCGGATCCGATTCGCGGCCGAGTCCGAGAATCCGGTCGATCGTGAGCCCCGGCAGCAGCGAGGATTCGTTCACACCGTTGTCGCCACCGAAGTAGTGCCGCACGAGGTCGGCCGGGAACCTGTCGATTCCCGCGGGAACCGGGGTATGGGTGGTGAACACCGTACCGGCCCGAACCGTGGCCAGCGCCTCGTCGAAGTCGAGCCCGCCGGTGGTGACCAGTTCACGGATCCGCTCGATGCCGAGGAAACCCGCATGTCCCTCGTTCATGTGGAAGACGGCGGGATCGGGCAGGCCGTAGGCGTGGGTGTACGCGCGCACGGCACGGACACCGCCGATCCCGGCGAGGATCTCCTGTTTGATGCGGTGGTCCTGGTCGCCGCCGTACAGGCGGTCGGTGACGCCCCGCATCTCGGCGTCGTTCTCCGCGATGTCGGAATCGAGCAGCAGCAGCGGGACGCGTCCCACCTGCGCGATCCACACGCGGGCGCGCAGAACCCGGCCACCGGGGATCGCGACATGGACGAGGACGGGTGCCCCACCCGACGACTGCAGCCCGGACTCGGTGAGCAGACGCAGCGGCAGTCCCTGCGGGTCGTGCGGCGGGTAGTGCTCGGCCTGCCAGCCATCCGAGGTCAGCGACTGCCGGAAATAGCCCGAGCGGTACAACAGGCCGACACCGATCAGCGGCAGGCCCAGATCGGACGCAGCCTTCAGGTGGTCGCCTGCGAGAATTCCGAGTCCACCGGAGTAGTTGGGCAGCACTTCGCTGACCCCGAACTCCATTGAGAAATACGCGATCCCACCGTCCAGCGACACTCCCTTGGCCTGCTGGTTCTGATACCAGCGGGGCCGGGACAGGTAGTCGTCGAGGTCGGCGGCCGCGGCGTCGAGCCGGGCCAGGAACGCGACGTCCTCGGCCAGTTCGTCCAGGCGGGCGGGATCGACCTCACCGAGCATCCGGACCGGGTCGAACTGCACCTGCCGCCACAGTTCCTCGTCCAGCAATCCGAACAGTTCCTGCGTGGCCGGATGCCACGACCAGCGAAGATTGGTGGACAGCGGACCGAGGGCAGCGAGCCGCTCCGGAAGGTGGGCTCGGACAGTGAACCGACGCAAGGCTTTCACCTCGCGAACGATAACGCACTACGGGCGTGGTTGCGCCGTGTCGGGGCGGGTAGACGCCAGATCTCCAATACGGACAGGAACCGGTCGACTCCATTACGGTTGAACGGGCGGCCCAGCCCACGAGCCGCCGGCAACTTCCGGCTATGGAACGGAGCCCAGTGTGACAGGTCGACTCGGTATCGACGACGTGGAACCGAACATCGGGTGCGGTCGGTATCCCGCCAAGGCCGTTGTGGGTGAGGTGTTTCCCGTCCGGGCAACCGTGTGGCGTGAAGGTCACGACGCCGTGGCCGCCACGCTCGCGGTGCGGGGACCGCGCAGTGCCGCGTCGGGCGGCTCGGCGACCTTCCGCATTCCGATGACCGGCGGTCCGGTGCCCGACACCGTCGACGGTTCGTTCACCCCGACCGGCGAGGGCGCCTGGACGTTCCGGATCGAGGCCTGGAGCGATCCGGTCACCACTTGGAAGCACGCGGTCGAGGCCAAGCTGGCGGTGGGACAGGGGCCGGCCGAACTGGCCAACGACCTCGAGATCGGTGCGCGGTTGTTCGAGCGTGCCGCGAAGGGCGTCCCCCGCGCGGACCGCTCGCGGCTGGCCGGGGTCGCGGCGTCGCTGCGTTCCGACCGTCACCTCTCCGAACGTGTGGCCCCGGCGTTCGGGTCGGACGTCACCGAGCTGCTGCGCGCACATCCGCTGCGCGATCTCGTCACGAAGAGCGAACCGCACACCGTGCTCGTCGATCGCACCCGTGCCCTGTTCGGGTCGTGGTACGAGTTCTTCCCGCGGTCCACCGGCGGCTGGGACGAGAACGGCACGCCGCGGCACGGCACGTTCGCCACATCCGTGGCCGCACTTCCCCGCATCGCGTCGATGGGATTCGACGTGGTGTACCTCCCGCCCATCCACCCGGTCGGCAAGGTCAACCGGAAGGGCCCCAACAACACGCTGACCCCCGGCCCCGACGACGTCGGCTCGCCGTGGGCCATCGGCTCGGACGAGGGCGGCCACGACGCGATTCATCCCCAGCTCGGGACGATGCGCGATTTCAAGGCGTTCATCGCTGCCGCCCGGAAGCTGCACATGGAGGTGGCGATCGACCTGGCCCTGCAGGCCGCACCGGACCATCCGTGGGCGAAGAAGCACCCCGAATGGTTCACCGTGCTCCCCGACGGCACCATCGCCTATGCCGAGAACCCGCCGAAGAAGTACCAGGACATCTACCCGGTCAACTTCGACGACGACCGCGACGGGATCTACGCGGAGGTCCTGCGGGTCGTCCGGCACTGGGTTGCGGCGGGCGTCAAGATCTTCCGGGTCGACAACCCGCACACCAAGCCGCCGGACTTCTGGGAGTGGCTGATCGCCGAGGTCAAGAAGTCGGATCCGGACGTCCTGTTCCTGTCCGAGGCGTTCACCCGTCCCGCGCGGTTGTACGGTCTCGCCCGCCGCGGTTTCACGCAGTCCTACACGTACTTCACATGGCGGACCGCCAAGTGGGAGCTGACGGAGTTCGGCAAGGAGATCGCCGCCAAGGCCGACGAGGCGCGCCCCAACCTTTTCGTCAACACCCCGGACATCCTGCACGAGAGCCTGCAGACCGGCGGCCCGGGAATGTTCGCCCTGCGCGCCGCGCTGGCGGCGACCCTGTCTCCCACCTGGGGGGTGTATTCGGGATACGAACTGTACGAACACGTTCCGGTGCGACCGGGCAGTGAGGAGTACCTCGACTCGGAGAAGTATGAGCTGCGTCCCCGCGATTTCGAGGGCGCCGCCGCGCGGGGCGAGTCCCTCGAACCGTGGATCACGGCGCTCAACCGGATCCGCAGGCAGCATCCGGCGCTGCAGCAGTTGCGCAACATCCATTTCCACCACGTCGACAACGACGCCCTGATCGCCTATTCCAAGTTCGACGCCACCACCGGGGATGCCGTGCTGACGGTGATCAACCTCAACCCGTACGGCGCCGAGCAGGGCAACGTGTGGCTGGACATGCCCGCGCTGGGCCGCGACTGGCACGACCACCTGACCGTGCTCGACGAGGTCACCGGGGAGCAGTATCACTGGGGGCAGACCAACTTCGTGCGCCTGGAGCCCTGGCGTGCGGTGGCCCATATCCTGGCATTACCGTCGATCCCCTATCCGGCCAGAACGAAGCTGGCCTACCGCGGAGGTACATAGTGACCGTCGAACCGCCTGTCGCCATCGCACCGGACGCCGCCGACCTCGACCTGCTGGCCCGGGGCGAGCACCACAATCCGCACTCGATCCTGGGCGCACACCCGCACCCCGACGGCACGGTGATCCGCGCACTGCGCCCCCACGCCGAGGCCGTCGACGCCGTCATCGGCGGGACGAGTTTCTCGCTCGAACACCTCGCGCACGGTGTGTGGGGGGCACTCGTCCCCTACCGGGATCTGATGGACTACCGGCTGTCCACGACGTGGCCGGGTGGTCACAACGACGTCTCCGCCGACGGATACCGGTTCCTGCCCACGCTCGGCGAACTCGACCTGCACCTGTTCGGTGAGGGCAGGCACGAGCGCCTCTGGGAGATCCTCGGCGCGCACCGCCGCCGCTACGACACCCCCGACGGCACCGTCACCGGCACCTCGTTCGCCGTCTGGGCTCCCAACGCCCGCGGGGTGAGTGTGATCGGCGATTTCGACGGGTGGGGCGGGCGGAACTACCCGATGCGGGTGCTCGGGTCAACCGGGGTGTGGGAGTTGTTCATCCCCGGTATCGAGGTCGGCGACCTGTACAAGTTCCGGGTCCACGGACCCGACGGCAGTGTGCGCGACAAGGCCGACCCCATGGCCTTCGCGACCGAGGTCCCGCCCGCCACAGCGTCCCGGGTGTCGGTGAGCACATACGAATGGAACGACGCCGAATGGCTGGCGCAGCGCGCGGCCACCGAGCCGGCGCAGTCCCCGATGAGCGTGTACGAGGTTCATCTCGGTTCGTGGCGGCCCGGGCTGAACTACCGCGAGATGGCCGAACAACTCGCTGCCCACATGACGGAGACGGGATTCACGCACGTCGAACTGCTGCCGGTGGCCGAGCACCCGTTCGGCGGTTCGTGGGGGTACCAGGTCACGTCGTACTACGCGCCCACCTCACGGTTCGGCTCCCCCGACGACTTCCGGTGGTTCGTCGACCACCTGCACGCCGCCGGCATCGGGGTCATCGTCGACTGGGTTCCCGCCCACTTCCCCAAGGACGAGTGGGCGCTGGCACGTTTCGACGGCACACCGCTCTACGAGCACAGCGACCCCCAGCGCGGCGAGCAACTCGACTGGGGAACGTACGTGTTCGATTTCGGCCGGCGCGAGGTGCGCAACTTCCTCGTCGCTAACGCGCTGTACTGGCTCGACGAGTTCCATGTGGACGGTCTGCGCGTCGACGCGGTCGCGTCGATGCTGTACCTCGACTATTCGCGGCCGGAGGGCGGGTGGACGCCGAACATCCACGGCGGCAGGGAGAACCTCGAGGCTGTCGACTTCCTGCAGGAGACCAACGCCACGGTCCACAAGCAGCACCGCGGAGTCGTCACCATCGCCGAGGAGTCGACGGCGTGGCCGGGTGTCACCCGCGCGACCAACGTCGGCGGTCTCGGGTTCAACATGAAATGGAACATGGGGTGGATGCACGACACCCTCGGATTCATGGCACACGATCCCGTCCACCGCAGCTATCACCACCACGAGATCACGTTCTCCCTGATGTACGCGTGGAGCGAGAACTATCTGCTGCCCGTCAGCCATGACGAGGTGGTGCACGGCAAGGGCACGCTGTGGACGCGGATGCCCGGCGACGACTACGCGAAGGCTGCCGGTGTTCGTGCACTGCTGGCGTACATGTGGTCGCACCCCGGCAAGCAACTGCTGTTCATGGGTCAGGAATTCGGACAGACCGGGGAGTGGTCCGAGGAGCGTGGACTCGACTGGTACCAGCTCGACGACCCGTACACCGGCGGCTTCCACCGCGGTCTGCTCCGGCTCGTCCACGACCTCAACGCCACTTACCGCGAGCGCCCGGCGTTGTGGACTCTCGACACGTCACCGGGCGGGTTCTCCTGGATCGATGCCAACGACACCGCGAACAACGTCCTGAGCTTCCTGCGCTACGGAACCGACGGGTCGATCCTGGCCTGCCTGTTCAATTTCTCGGGTTCCCCGCACGCGAATTATCGTGTGGGCTTGCCAGAACGGGGCGAATGGCGTGAAATTCTCAACACCGACGCCGAGATCTACGCAGGATCGGGTTGGGGAAATCTCGGTGCGGTGACGGCAACTTCGCAGCCGTGGCACGGCCGTCCCGCCTCCGCAGAGGTGGCACTGCCCGCGAACGGCGCGATCTGGATGAGTCTGGAGCGTTGATGAAGGCACGGCCTTGCTGACCCGACGGCGGCAGTGGGCTGCGAGCATGGGCGTTCTGGCCGTGGCCGCCGTCGTCCTGTCCGGGTGTACGCGTTCGGTGGACGGCGAGGCCGCGTCCATTTACGACGATCCGTTCAAGGTGGCAGGCCTGGATGCCACGTCGGGTCCGAGCGGTGCCCGCAAGGGCGTGCCCGACGCCGACCTCCCCGTCACCGGCACCGACGGCGGTGAGGTCGACACTATGGTCGCCAACGCGGTGAGCGACATCGAGGACTACTGGCGGACGGAATTCCCGGCACTGTTCCAGCGCAAATTCGAGCCGGTCGAGGAACTGATCTCCTGGGATCCGCGCGAGTCCGGCGGCCCGCGCTTCTGTGGGGACGGCACCGAGGAAGTCCTCAACGCCGGCTACTGCAGCACCGACCACACGATCGGCTGGGACCGGGCGCTGCTGCTGCCCGAGGTCGTGGAGAAGTTCGGCGTTGTCGCCGCCGTCTTCGTTCTGGCACACGAGTACGGGCACGCCGTCCAGACGAAGGCGGGAATCGCCGACGAGAACGTGGGCGGCGGCATCGTGCGGGAACAGCAGGCCGACTGCTTCGCAGGGGCGTTCATGCGGTACATCGCAGAAGACAAGGCGTCCCACTTCACGCTGAACACGTCGGACGGGCTGAACAAGGTACTCGCGTCGGCGGTGGCCATCGGTGACACCGACCCGAATGATCCCGACAACGTGCACGGCTCGGCGTTCGAACGCGTCACCGCCACCCAGATCGGATTCACGGACGGTCCGGCAGCGTGCACGCGCATCGACGAGAAGGAGATCGACTCGCGTCGTGCGGATCTGCCGCAGCGGTTCGCCGACGAGAGCGACGACGGCGAACTCCCCGTCACCGAGGAGTCCCTCGAGGCGTTCTTCACGTCCTTCCAGCAGATCTTCGATCTCAGCGATCCCCCCACGCTGCAACTCGACGGTGCCGACCTCGACTGCGCAGACGCCGACGCGACCGAACCGGTGTCGTACTGCCCGGCCACCAACACGATCGGCGTCAGTGTCGACGCCCTCGCCGAACGCGGCACACCGGGACGCCCGGGCAGGCGTGAACTCTTCCAGACCAAGCTCACCGGCGACTACAACGCGTACGTCCTGCTCGCGTCGCGGTACACCCTGGCGTTGCAGCGGGACCGGGGCAACGATCTGCACTCACCCCAGACCGCGCTGCGAGCCGCCTGCCTGTCCGGCGTCATCACCAGCGCGTTGAGCCCGGACAGTCCCGCCACACTGGAGGCGGGCAGCGTGTGGTTGTCCCCCGGCGACCTCGACGAGGCCGTGTCGGGGCTGCTCACCGACGGTCTCGCCGCCAGTGACGTCAACGGGGAGACCGTGCCGAGCGGATTCTCCCGGGTGGACGCCTTCCGCACCGGAGTGCTCGGCGGCGAGCAGGCCTGCGAGGGCCGGTACCGCTGACCGTCCCACCGCGTGACGTGGTCCGACCGCCGTCTCAGATCTCCCGGTAGCCGAGCGCCGCGGAGATCCGCCCGGCGGCCCGGCACACGACCGGCACGAGGCCGCGCATGCGCTCGTCGGGCATGTACGGGCTCGTGGCCGACACGCTGATCGCGCCGACGATCGCGCACGACGCGTCCCGCACCGGCGCCGCTACACAGCGGATTCCGGGTTCGTTGTCCTCGAGGTCCATCGCCGCGCCCCTTCGCGCGTAGTCCTGCATGCGCGCGCGGAAGTCCGCCAATCCGCGGGGGCTCGGTGGCCGCTGCCCCTGCGCGGCGTCGCTCTCGTACAGCGCATCCCAGCGCTCGGCCGAGTCCAGCAGCAGAGCCTTCCCGACACCGGCGCGTGTCAGCGGCATGCGGTGACCGATACGCGAGCGCATCTCGGCACCCCGCGACCCCGGCAATTTGTCCAGATACAGCACGGAACCGCCGTCCTCGACCGCCAGGTGCACGGTGTCGTGGACGTGCGCCGACAGCTCCTCGAGGATCGGGCGCGCGACGACGGGCAGCGGGTTGCCGTGCAGCGCCTTGAAACCCAGTTCGATCAACGTCGGACCGAGGGTGTACCCCCGGCTTCCGCTCCGGACATAGCCCTCGTGGACCAGCAACTGGACGAGACGGTGCGCGGTGCTGCGCCCCAGCCCGGTGCTCTCGACGACCGCGCGGAGATCCTGCGCCCCGTCGGAGACGGCGCGGATGACCGCCAGCCCCCGGGCGAGGGTCTGCGTGCCGGGTGGAATGTCGTACGGAGGATTCGCCACACCCCACTGTCCCACATATAGGGACCGTGTTCGTCATTATGGGATTCGCGTCCGATAGTGGTTCGCGTGATCCAGAACACCCCCGACCCCTCGACACCACGTCTGATCGCCCTCGACTGGGGCACGTCGTCACAGCGCGCCTGGCTCCTCGGCGACGGCGGCCGCATTCTGGACGTTCGCCGGCCGGACTTCGGATTGCTCGGCACCACCGGCGACGACCCCGCGTCGCGCACTCGTGACTACGAAGCCGCCTTCGACGAGGCCTGCGGCGACTGGATCGCGGCCGCCCCCGATATCCCGGCGATCGCCTGCGGCATGGTCGGCAGCGCCCAGGGTTGGCGTGAAGCCGGCTATCTGACCACGCCGACCGATCTCGCGATCGACGCCGACGACCTCACGACGGTCCCCCACCCACGCGGAGTGCTGCACCTCGTACCCGGCCTGCGCGTCGCCTCCGCCGCCGACGGCACCGTGGCCGGCGACGTCATGAGGGGCGAGGAGACGCAGATCATCGGGGCACTGGGCCTGCTCCCGCCGACCGACCGCCCACTGACGATCGTGCTTCCCGGAACACACACCAAGTGGGCACGAGTCGAGAACCGCAAGATCGTCTCGTTCGCGACGTCGATGTCGGGCGAGTTGTACGGCCTGGTGACGCAGCACGGCATCCTCGGCCGCACCGCCACCGCCGCCGTGCGCGACGACGCCGCGTTCGAGCGGGGCCTCGCCACGGGAACGTCGACGCCGTCACGCGGACTGCCCGCGGAGCTGTTCGGAGCACGAGCGCTCGTGCTCGACGGACTCCTCGATCCGGCGTCGCTTCCCGACTACGTCTCCGGCGTGATCATCGCGGACGAGATCCGGCATCTCCTGCCCCACTACGCCGACGGAAACCGAATCCTCTTGTGCGGAAACGCCGATCTCTGCAGACGCTACGCAGCCGGACTGCGCGTTCACGGCGTGGTCGCCGACATCGTCGCCGAGGAGGCCGCAGCACAGGGTTTGTGGCGCGTGGCGATCGATGCGGGGCTGGTCGACCCGGCGCCATCCACGAATCCCGAGAAGGAGTCCCTATGAGCACCACAGCCACTGCCACCACGACCGGACTGATCGCCATTCTGCGCGGCATCACCCCCGACGAGATCGTCGCCGTCGGTTCAGCCCTCGTCGACGCCGGGTTCACGGCGATCGAGGTCCCACTGAACTCGCCGCGACCGTTCGACTCGATCGAGCGGTTGGCGGCGGCCGTCGGCGACGTCTGCGTCGTCGGAGCCGGGACCGTACTGAGCGTCGGCGACGTGATCCGATCCGAAGCGGCCGGCTCCCGGATCATCGTCTCCCCCAACACCGACGTCGAGGTCATCGGCGCCGCCGTCGCCCGAAACCTGCACCCGTACCCGGGAGCGGCCACTCCCACCGAGGCGTTCCGTGCCGTCGGTGCGGGAGCGCGCAGCATCAAACTGTTTCCCTCCGACTCGGTCGGGCCAGCCGGGATGCAGGCGTGGCGGGCCGTCCTGCCGACGGAGGTCGAGTTGCTCCCCGTCGGCGGCGTCGATCGCACCAACCTCGCCGAGTGGGCCGCCGCAGGTGCGGGAGGCGCGGGACTCGGAACCTGCCTGTACCGGCCCGGGGACGGCGCCGACACCGTCCGCGACCGCGCCCTCACCTTGATGAACATCTGGTCGGCCGAAGCCGCCTGATCGACACCTACGACCACCGGGGCCACCACCACAGCCCCACACAGGAGGACTCCATGAAGATCAAGTCACTCACCACGTACGCCGTACCCCCCAGGTGGCTGTTCCTGCGAATCGAGACGGACGACGGCGTGGTCGGCTGGGGCGAACCGGTGCTCGAAGGCCGGGCCGCGTCCGTCGCCGCCGCAGTGGAGGAACTGTCCGACTATCTCGTCGGACAGGATCCGACGCAGATCGAAGACCTGTGGACGGTCATGTACCGGTCGGGGTTCTACCGCGGCGGCGGCATCCACATGAGCGCGCTGGCCGGCATCGACCAGGCCCTGTGGGACATCAAGGGCAAGGCCCTCGGCGTGCCGGCATACGAACTTCTCGGCGGCCGCGTCCGGGACCGGATCAAGGTCTATTCGTGGATCGGCGGCGACCGCCCCTCGGACACCGCGAAGGCGGCGCGCGAGGTGGTCGACCGGGGGTTCACCGCCGTGAAGATGAACGGCACGGAGGAACTGCAGTACCTGGACTCGTGGGACAAGGTGGACCAGTGCCTCGCCAACGTCGCCGCGGTACGGGATGCAGTGGGTCCGAACATCGGCATCGGCGTCGATTTCCACGGCCGAGTGCACAAACCCATGGCCAAGGTGCTGCTGAAGGAACTCGAACCGTTCCGGCTGATGTTCGTGGAGGAACCGGTCCTCTCCGAGCACGTCGACGGTTTCGTCGACGTGCTGCGACAGTCGCCGATCCCGATCGCACTGGGTGAGAGATTGTTCTCCCGTTGGGATTTCAAAACCGTCCTGGCGTCCGGAGCTGTGGACATCATCCAGCCCGACCCGTCGCACTGCGGCGGCATCACCGAGGCGCGGAAGATCGCGCACATGGCCGAGGCGTACGACGTGGCACTCGCTCTGCACTGCCCCCTCGGGCCGATCGCCCTGGCCACGTGCCTGCAGATCGACGCGGGCTGTTACAACGCGACGATCCAGGAACAGAGCCTCGGCATCCACTACAACACGTCGAACGATCTTCTCGACTATCTCGTCGACCCGTCCGTGTTCACCTACGCGGACGGTCAGGTCCGAATCCCCACCGGTCCGGGGCTGGGCATCGAGGTGAACGAGGAGTACGTCATCGAACGGGCCGCCGAAGGACATCGCTGGCGAAACCCGGTCTGGCGCCACAGCGACGGATCCTTTGCGGAGTGGTGAGGGCAATGGTGCAGACCCAGAAGATCGGCAAGTCCACGCCGGTCGCCGCGCAGGCGTCGAAGGCGCGCGTTCTCATCGCGGTAATGCTGTTCGTGACCGTCGTCATCAACTACATGGACCGCGCAAACCTGTCGATCGCGATGCCCGCGATCGCGGACGAAATGGATCTCTCCAAGGCGCAGCAGGGACTGCTGCTGTCGGCGTTCGGCTGGACGTATGCGGCGCTGCAGATTCCCGGCGGATGGCTCGTCGACCGGATTCCCCCGAGACTGCTCTACCCCGCCTGCCTCATCCTGTGGTCGGTCGCGACCGCGTTCATGGGGGTCATCGGCGGCTTCGTGGCACTCATCGCGTTGCGCCTGCTCGTCGGTGTGTTCGAGGCGCCCGCGTATCCGATCAACAACCGGGTCGCGACGGCCTGGTACCCCGAGCGCGAACGTGCGACGGTGATCGGCTTCTACACGTCCGGACAGTTCATCGGATTGGCCCTGCTCACTCCCTTCCTCTCCTGGCTGCAGTCCGTGCTGTCCTGGCACTGGGTCTTCATCGTGACCGGAGCGGTCGGGGCGCTCTGGGGTGCCGTGTGGTACGCGTTCTACCGCGAGCCACGCGACTCGCGGGCGAACGACGCCGAGATCGACCTGATCCGCGACGGCGGCGGACTCGTCGACCTCGTGGACGAGCAGCAACCCGAACGTCCGGCCGTGACCCGGAACGATGTCGCCACCGTTCTCGGCCGGCGCAAGCTGTGGGGAATCTATCTGGGGCAGTTCTGTCTCACGTCGACGCTGTGGTTCTTCCTCACCTGGTTCCCCACCTACCTCGTCGAGTACCGGGACATGGACTACATCAAGTCCGGATTTCTCGCCTCGCTGCCGTTCGTCGCGGCGCTCGTCGGCGTGCTGTTCTCCGGAGTGTTCTCCGATTTCCTGCTGCGCAAGGGAGTGTCTCTCGGAGTCGCGCGCAAGGGTCCCATCATCGTGGGACTGTTGCTGACCGTCGCGATGATCGGCGCCAACTTCACCGACTCGACCGCGATGGTGATCGTGTTCCTGTCCATCGCGTTCTTCGGCAACGGACTCGCGTCGATCACGTGGTCGCTGGTCTCGGCACTCGCACCGGAACGACTGCTCGGGCTCACCGGTGGAATGTTCAACTTCATCGGCAACCTGTCGTCGATCGCGACACCCATCGTGATCGGGTTGCTCGTCACCGACGACAGCTTTGCGCCGGGATTCGTCTACATGACCGTGGTGACCGCGGTCGGGATCGCGTCCTACGTCCTCCTGGTCGGACGGGTGGAGCGCGTTCGGAGCTGACCGACCCGCCGGCGGGGTGACCGGGGTGAGTGCCGACAGCACTCACCCCGGTTCCTCGTCAGTACAGCGCGGCGGCGAGTTTCCGGCGCGCGGTCATGACGACCGGCTCGGCCGGGTCGAACAGTTCGAACAGTTCCAGCAGACGAGTCCGTACCCGCGTCTTGTCGTCGCCGGCGCTGCGGGCGACGACACCGATGAGGCGGGCGAATGCCGCGTCCGGGGCCTGGGAGTAGAGCTCGACGTCCGCGGCCTGCAGCTGGGCGTCGATGTCGTTCGGGGCGGCATCCGCCGCGGCGACGGCACCGGGATCGGCGGACTGGACGCGGGCGAGGAAACGCACCTGACGGATCGCGCCCTGCGCCTCGGCGTTGGCCGGTTCCTCGTCGAGGATCTTCTGGAACTCGGCTTCGGCTGCCGACAGGTCGCCTTCGTCGAGCGCGGCCTCGGCGGCGACGAAACGCGGGTCCTCCGGCTCGGGCTCGTCCTCGTTGCCGTCACCGGCCGGCGGTCCGGACAGCTTTCCGGCGGTTGCCTGCTGGACGGCGGCGAGCCACTGACGCAGTTGCGGTTCGGGCTGCGCACCCTGGAAGTCGGCGAGCGGCTGTCCGCCGGCGATGGCGACCACGGTTGGGACGGACTGGACGCCGAAGGCCTGCGCGATGCGCGGGTTGGCGTCGACGTCGACCTTGGCGAGCACCCAGGTGCCGCCTGCCTCGTGTGCCAGCTTCTCGAGCAGGGGTGAGAGTTGTTTGCACGGCTCGCACCAGGTGGCCCACAGGTCGACGACGACCGGGACCTGCTGGGACCGGACGAGCACCTCCGCCTCGAACGTCGCCTCGGTGACGTCGATGACGGATGCGAGTCCGGTGCCGCCGGGGTCGGCCGGAGCGACGGCACCGTCCCCGGAGGGTGCGGGTGCGGGTGCCGGCGGGGGCGGAGCGGCCGCACGCTCCTTGAGGGCGGAGAGATCGACTGCTCCGCTCATGGCTGCGGCCACTGCTGAGGAACGCGCTGACGGACGAGAACCTGGTCGAGTCACGTCCACCAGTTTGTCACGATTTGAGCGCGCACCGGAATGCGGGCCGTGCCTACCGCGGTGCGGATCAGACGAGCGACGGTTCGCTCTTCGCTGCGCTCGACCGGGACAGTTCGCCCATCCGGCCGGTGCGGGCCGCCCAGACCTCGAACACGACGGTGCCGAACGGCGGGACGCTGGCGACGAGCGCCCAGAAGGTGGTGACCAGATTCCAGCTCAGCTTGCGCGCGGTCCACAGCGAGATGAGCAGGTACAGGACGAAGACACCGCCGTGGATGGGCCCGAAGATCTTCACGCCGATCTCGTTGCCGTCGGCAGGCAGGTACTTGAAGGCCATGCCGATGAGGAGGCCGAGCCAGGTGAATGCCTCCAGAATTGCGACAAATCGGAAGCGCTTGGCCGTGGTGCTGAGATCGAAGACGTTCGCCATGCCGACCATTGTGCCCGACCATCTACGACAGTCCGTAGTGGTGTGAGATACACCACCGCGGACTGTCGTCCTGTCAGGCCTTGGGGACGCGCACGATCAGGGCGTCCCCCTGACCGCCACCACCGCACAGTGCCGCGGCGCCCACACCCCCACCACGACGACGCAACTCCAACGCCAGATGCAACGCGATCCGCGCCCCGGACATCCCCAGCGGATGCCCCATCGCAATCGCCCCGCCGTTGACGTTCACGATCTCCGGATCCAGCCCCAGCTCCCGCGTCGACGCGATCCCCACCGCCGCGAAGGCCTCGTTGATCTCCACCAGATCCAGATCCTTCGGCTCGATCCCCTCCTTGGCGCAGGCCTTCGCGATGGCCCGCGCCGGCTGCGACTGCAACGTCGAGTCCGGACCCGCCACCACCCCGTGCGCGCCGATCTCCGCGATCCACGACAACCCGAGTTCCTGCGCCTTCGCCTTGCTCATCACCACGACAGCGGCCGCGCCGTCGGAGATCTGCGACGCCGACCCGGCGGTGACCGTGCCGTCCTTGCTGAACGCCGGACGCAGCCTGGCCAGCGATTCCACCGTCGTATCGCCGCGCACGCCCTCGTCGGAGCCGACCAGCACCGGATCGCCCTTGCGCTGCGGCACCGGCACCGGCACCACCTCGTCGTCGAACACCCCGTCCTTCCAGGCCCGCGCCGCCTTCTGATGCGACGCCGCCGCGAATGTGTCCTGCTCCTCGCGGCCGATCCGCTGCCCGTCCTCCGCGTTCTTCGCCTCCGTCAGACTCCCCATCGCCTGGTCGGTGAAGATGTCGTACAACCCGTCGAAGGCCATGTGATCGCGCATCGTGACGTCGCCGTACTTGAAACCCTCCCGCGACTTCTCCAGCAGGTGCGGGGCCCGCGACATCGACTCCTGACCCCCGGCGACCACGACGTCGAACTCGCCGGCCCGGATCAGCTGATCCGCCAATGCGATCGCGTCGATCCCCGACAGACACACCTTGTTGATGGTCAACGCCGGCACATCCATCCCGATGCCCGCGGCCACCGCGGCCTGCCGCGCCGGGATCTGCCCCGTTCCCGCCGTGAGCACCTGACCCATGATCACGTACTCGACCTGCTCGGGAGCGACGCCCGCCTTCTCCAACGCACCACGAATCGCCACCCCACCCAGATCCGAACCCGACACATCCTTCAACGAACCCAGCAACCGGCCCATCGGGGTCCGGGCTCCGGCGACGATCACAGAACTGGTCACGATTTCCTCCGCGTGAGACGAGTTGGGCAGGTGCGGGGCGACGGAAGTCACATCCCGACGAGAACTACCGAAACGGTAGCGCTAACGTCGGGACCATGACACAGTCCTCCCCCACCCAGACCACGTCGCCGCTGTCCTCGGACCTGGTGACCGCCATCGACCACGTCGGCATCGCCGTTCCCGACCTCGACGCCGCCATCGCGTGGTACTCCGAACACCTCGGCATGGTGTCGACACACGAAGAGGTGAACGAGGAGCAGGGCGTGCGCGAAGCGATGCTGAGCGTCGTCGGCTCTCCCGAGGGCAGCACCGCGCTGCAGCTTCTCGCACCGTTGAACGAGAGCTCGACCATCGCCAAGTTCATCGATCGCAGCGGACCCGGTCTCCAGCAGCTCGCGTACCGCGTCACGGACATCGACGCCATCTCCGCTCAGTTGCGCGAGCACGGTGTGCGGCTGCTGTACGACGCACCCCGCCGCGGAACCGCCGACTCGCGCATCAACTTCGTCCACCCGAAGGATGCAGGCGGAGTTCTCGTCGAGCTCGTCGAGCCGTCGGCGACCCACTAGAGCTGTGGCCGGCCGCCGGGTACCAGGCGCAGAGACAAGTTCTACTTTGCCCAGGTAGATTGGCGGCCATGGTAAACGAGCAGGACCGTGGTTCGATCCCCCTTCCTTTTTCCACCGTGCGCAAGGGATTCGACCGGGACGAGGTACGTAACTACTTCGAGCGATTCGACGCGGAGCTCCGCGTCACTGCCGCCGACCGCGACGCCGCGGCGGCGCAGGCGCGGGATCTCGCCAAGCAGCTCGACGATGCGCGGGACGAGATCGACGATCTCCGCAAGGATGTCGACCGCCTGTCCGTTCCGCCGACCACCGCGGAGGGAATGAGCGACCGCATCTCGCGCATGCTCCGGCTCGCGTCGGACGAGGCGTCCGAGGTGCGCGCGAAGGCCGAGGCCGACGCCGCCGAGATGATCTCCGTCGCCGAGCAGGAGGGCGCGCAGCTTCGCGGCCAGTACGAGTCGCTGGTCGCGGAACTCGAAGACCGCCGCAGTGCTCTCGAAATTCAGCACGAGCAGACGATGGCGAAGGCCCGCACGGAGGCGGCGAAGATCGTCGAGGCCGCTCAGTCCGAGCGCGACCGCCTGGCCGCCGAGGCCGAACTGCGTCGGTCGCAGGTGCAGGAAGACTTCGACCTCGCGATGTCCGAGCGCCGCCAGAAGACGATCACGGCCGTCAACGAACTCGAGTCCACCAGCAAGGCCGAGGCGCATCGTCGTCTCGCGGATGCCACGCACGAGGCGGAGCGCAGGTTGCAGGCGGCCACCGACCAGTCGGAGCGCAAGATCGCCCACGCCAAGGAGCTCGCGGAAGAACTTCGTGTGCTACGCGGCCGGATCCTGGCGCAGCTCTTGGGAATTCGGGGGCAGCTCGATTCTGTTCCGGCGATGTTGGCGTCGGTCAACCGGGAGAGCGAACTCCTGGACGCGCAGCCCGACACCGCGGCGTCGAACTCGCAGAAGCGCTCGGACGAGAACACCAACAGCAAGTCGGCTCCGGGCGGTGCCGCGGACCGGAAGACCGCGCAGAACGAGTCCGGAAAGAACTCCGCGGACGAGACGGACAACTCGGACGAGGACACTGCGGTGCTGTCCACCGTCGAGAAGAACCCGGCGAACCGGCCGGCGAATCAGCGGACCGTGAAGACGGGAAGCTAGGACCACCTGCGCGTGAGGCCCCGAGTGCTGCGTCCCGACCAGCACCCGGTGTGCCAGTGCCGCCGGTCCTCGGCTCCGCCGTATTCGGCCGGCCAGGTGACGAGGTGGGCGACGCCCGGCCGGATGTCGTGATCGCAGCCGGGGCACCGGTAGGACTTGGTCGCCCGGGCCCCGGGGATCGTGCGGACGACGAAGCTCTCGTCCGCGTAGCCAGCGGGCCCGGATTCCTGCCGCATCATCGCACTGCCGAACAGCGACCCCTCGGAGTTGTCCGGGGGCGCACTGCGGCGTGTGTTCTTCCGCTGGGGTTTGCGACGGGGCACGGGTTCAGCCTAGGCCTCAGAAGAGCCGGAACTCGGTGCTCTCGGTGCCGCGCAGCGCTTCGTAGTCGAGCACCAGGCACCGGATCCCGCGGTCGGTGGCAAGGGTTTTGGCCTGCGGCTTGATCTGCTGGGCGGCGAAGACACCGCTCACCGGCGCCAGCAGCGGATCCCGGTTGAGCAGTTCGAGGTACCGCGTGAGCTGCTCGACACCGTCGATGTCTCCGCGGCGCTTGATCTCCACGGCGACGGAAGCCCCGTCGGCGTTCCGGCACAGCAGGTCGACGGGACCGATGGCCGTCATGTACTCGCGCCGGACGAGCGTGTAGCCGCTGCCGAGCGTTTCGACGTGTTCGGCGAGCAACTCCTGAAGGTGTGCCTCGACGCCGTCCTTGATGAGCCCCGGATCGACACCGAGTTCGTGACTGGAGTCGTGCTCGATCTCCTCGAGGGTGATCCGCAGTTCCTCACCGGCCTTGTTGGTCACCACCCACAGCGCTTCGGCGTCTTCCACGGAGTCTTCGACGAGCCAGCAGGGCGGGCTCATCCAGTTCAGCGGCTTGTAGGCGCGGTCGTCGGCGTGGATGCTCACGGAACCGTCGGCCTTGATCAACAACAGGCGACGAGCGGTGGGCAGATGTGCCGTCAAACGGCCTACGTAATCGACTCGGCATCTGGCAATCACTAGGCGCACCCGCCCACCCTAAGGGATCGCGCCGACTAGTCTCGAATGACCATGCGCAGCCCCCGCCGATCCGTCGCCCCGATGGGGTCGTGGTTGCTCGGATCGCCGGACGAGAGTCCCCGCCGGCGCCGTATCCGCGTCCAGCTGCTGCTGACCGCCCCCCTGGTATTTACCAACCTGGTCGGCGCGGTGATCACCTGCCTGCTCGTCAGTGTCGTCGTCCCCGGCCCGAGTGTGTGGTCGAGCGAGTTCACGATCGCCAATTTCGTCGCGGTGCCCGTGTTCGTGCTGTGCGCGGTCCTGGTCGGTGTGACCTGGGGCACCAAGCGACTGGTGTCGGATCTCCGGTGGGCGACGGAGGACGACGCGCCCACCGACCACGACCGGTCGGCGGCGTTCCGCGCACCGTGGCGTCTGACACGTGTTCAGGCGGCGTTGTGGGGCATCGGGCTGGTCTTCTTCACGACGCTGTACGGCATCATCGATCCCCAGACCATTCCGAAGGTCGCGTTCACGATCGCCTTGGCCGGGATCACGGTATCCGCGTTCTGTTACCTGCTGACGGAGTTCGCGCTCCGCCCCATCGCCGCCCGGGCACTGGGATCGGACGGACCGCGACCCCGCCGAACCCTCGGCATCACCGGCCGCACCGCACTGGCGTGGATCCTCGGGACGGGTGTTCCCGTGCTCGGTCTGATGCTCATCGCGATCTTCAGTTTCATCCGGCCCGCGAGCCCGACCAGCCTCGCGGTATCGATCCTTGCACTGGGTGGTGTGATCCTGCTCTTCGGCCTGCTGCTGGTCGTGATCAGTGTGCGCGCCACCGAGGCGCCGATCCGCTCGGTGTCGCTGGGCATGGCGAAAGTGGCGGAGGGCGATCTCGACGCCGAGGTCGTCGTGTACGACGGCACCGAACTCGGCGCGCTGCAGACCGGGTTCAACCGGATGGCCGAGGGACTCCGCGAACGTGAGCGGATCCGCGACCTGTTCGGGCGCCACGTCGGGCAGGAAGTGGCGTCCCAGGCCCTCCGGCACAACTCCGAACTCGGCGGGGAGGAACGTGACGTAGCGGTCCTGTTCGTCGACATCATCGGGTCCACCACGATCGCGGCCACCCGGTCGCCCGCGGAGGTCGTGGACCTGCTCAACCGGTTCTTCAACGTGGTCGTCGACGAGGTCGATCGGCGAGACGGATTCGTCAACAAGTTCGAAGGTGACGCCGCGCTGGCCATCTTCGGGGCACCCGTGGCGCTCGACGACCATGCAGGTGCCGCGCTCTCCGCTGCTCGGGCCCTCCGCGAACGGCTCACCGCCGAGGTACCGGAGTGCGACGCGGGGATCGGAGTGGCGGCGGGTCGCGCCGTGGCCGGAAACATCGGCGCCCACGAACGTTTCGAGTACACGGTGATCGGCGATCCGGTCAACGAGGCGGCGCGGTTGTCCGAGCTCGCCAAGAACGTGTCCGGACACGTCGTCGCGTCCGAGCGGGCGATCGACGCGGCAGCCGATGACGAACGCACGCGGTGGCAACTCACCGACACCGTCACCCTGCGCGGCCGCGTCGAGCCGACCACGCTGGCCGTTCCCGCCGAGCTACTCCCCGCCGGTTCCGCCGTCGACGATGAGGGCGCCGACTCCGTCGAGTAGCCGGGCGAGCCCGAATTCGAAGGCGTGGGCGGGCGCGTACGCGGCGTCGTGGTGTTCCCCCGCCGAGGCCCCCACCCGGGCCGCCAGCGGGAACCGGTCGGGGTCGAAGACCTTCTCGAAGTGCGGAGCGACGCGCTGCCACCATTCACTGTCCGCCTCCCCCTGGGCGGCAAGCGCGGCCGCGTCCACCGCGGCCCGCGCGGCGCCCGCGACGAAACTGTCGAGGAGCGTGACGACGGAGTCCATGTCGAGGTCCGACAGTCCCAGCCCCTCGACCGCGCGCAATTCCCGCTCGTACTTGGCCATCCCGCCGGGCCCCAGAACCGGCCGGCTCAGTGCGACGACGCCGAGCATCCACGGGTGGACGCACAACAGTTGAAAGTAGTCGTGAGCGGCGGCCGCGAGTCGCTCCCGCCACCCCACATCGGTATCCTCGGCCGGCTCGAGTGTGGACAGCGCGCGATCGAGCATCACCTCCACCAGTTCCGTCTTCCCGGGGACGTGCGTGTACAGCGACATCGCCCCGGCGCCGAGCTCGGCTGCCAGCCGGCGCATCGAGACGGCGTCCAGCCCTTCCGCATCCGCGACGGAGACGGCGGCCTCGACGATCCGGTCGAGCGTCAGGCCCGGCTTCCCGTTGCGGGGGCGCGAGATCGGCGTGCTGCCACCACCCCACAGCAGCTCCATGGTGCGGGCGGGGTCGCCCTCCGGTGTCGCGCTTCTACCCATGCCGAGATCTTCCCACGGCGCCCGGGAACAATTCCGTCCGCCGCCTCATTGACGTACGGCGTACCGTAAACCAGGCGAAAGGCGCAGTAGTGACAGCGGAGCCCATCCTCGCCACCCGTGCGGCCACCTTCGCCCCCTCCGATCCCCTCGCGACTCCGCCTGGCGTTCTGGCGCGACTCGCCGGACGGACCGCCGCCGCCGTCGACACGATCCCGCGGCTCGAATCGCCGGCCGACGCCGGGCCCTACCTGGACTGGAACGCCGAGACGTCCCCCGAACTCCGGGTGTGGACAGGCGCCCTGGCACCCGACGCGATCGCGTTGTCGTTGCGGATCGACCCCGTCGATCCCGGCGCGGTCGACCTCTCGGACAGCGAGTTCGACGCCACGGTCCAGGTGCACGGTCTCGCCCGGCCCGGGGTGGTGTGCGATGCCGTCGACCTCTGGCCGGCATCCGACGCTCGCCGCGAGCCGAGGCGCCGCACCGCATCCGACTCGAGGACGACGACCTGACTTCCCTCGCCGGGGACGCCGGCCGTCGGCTGCGCCACCGAGGAGTCGAGATCCAATGGCCGCGCAACCTGGTGGCGCGTACCTCGACCCGCATGATCCTCGGCGAGCCCGGGTCCGGCGAGGGGGCAGCCGCTTTCGGTGGCGACCGCGCCTTCGACTTCGACTGGCGTGTCGCGGTGGGCGACGACGTGCTGACGCGGGAAGAGATGGAAGAACTCGTGTCGGCGGAGCGCGCCGTCGTGAAGCTCCGCAACCGATACATCGTGGCGGACTCGGCGTTGATACGAAAGACCCTCCAGCGGCGTACCGGAACGATGACGTCCATCGAGGCCCTGCGGTCTCGCTGACCGGCCGGGCCCGGCACGGGGAGGAGGTCGCCGGACTCACGGGCGCCTGTCTCGCCGACGACATCGTTCTGGGAAAGACGTTGACCCTCATCGCGGTTCACCTGCACCGCCAGCAGGCACCCGTAACGGCAGGACCCACCTTGGTGGTCTGTCCGGCGTCGCTGCTCGGGAATTGGCGACGGGAGATCGAGCGCTTCGCACCGGGCACCGGTGTCCTCGTCCACCCCGGTCCGAAGCGGCGTCCTCCCGGTGAGACGGTCGCGGGCGGCAGCGACGAGGCGCAACACCTGAAGAACCGCGCGGCGTCCGTCACCCGCGCCCTGCGCACGATCACTCCAGAGCTTCCGCCGAAGACCCAGATCGACCTGGACGCCACGCTCACCCCGGAACAGGCGGGAATGTACGAGGCCCTCGTCCGCGAGGCCATGGAGCAGATCGAGAAGAGCGACGGCATCGGGCACGCGCGGCAGCATCGTGTCAGTGCTGACCGGTCTCGAGCAGATCTGCAATCACCCGCCCAGTACCTCGGCCAGGAGCACTCCGCGCTCGCCGGTCGTTCCCGCATGATCGGTCTGCTCGACGAGCTGATCGACACCAACCTGTCGGAGGGCGGGCGTTCGCTCGCGTTCACCCACTTCACCACGATGAGACGGCTGTTGCGGCGGCACCTGATGGCGCGCGGGGTGGGCTGCGAATTCCTGCACCAGGGGCACTTCCGTCGCCGCCCGGGAGAAGCTGGTCGAACGCTTCCAGAACGGCGACATGCCGACGCCTTCACCGAACTGACCCGCGGACTGGTCGGGCCGCTCACGTTCGCGGCCGGGCTTGTCTCCGCGGACGTGCACACGGACGAGGAGAGACTGCACGTGCGGATCCGGGTGGACCAGCTGGACGAGCGCCAGTGGCGCGAGGTGCTCGCGACACTCGCGTCCCGGAGCGGTCACGTCGCCCAGTTGTCGAGTGGGACGCTTCCCCGCGAACTCGACGACGACTCGCTGCCGTCGACGTGTCCCTAGTACCGTCGATGTTCGATGCCGACGCGACGTGCACCTGCGAGGAGTGGGATGTGCCTTGCCGCCACGCTGCCGCGGTGCTGTATCAGGCAGCGTGGGTGCTCGACGACGACCCGTTGCTCTTCTTCCTCCTGCGCGGACGGGTGGGGCAGGAGGTTCTCCGACTCAGGCACGGCGCGCACGAGGAGTCGTCCCAGTTCTCCTTCGACGCTTCGTACACCCCGGTGTCGGCGTCGGATGCCTACGCCGCAGTTCCCGGACCGCTTCCGACGCCGCCGCGCCCCGGCGGAACCCCGGTACGCCCAGGCTGGCCGGCCGACGCTCCCCCCGAGGTTCGGGCGGACGCCGTCTGTTCTGCGATCGTCACTGCGATTTCGCGATACGGAGACCGTGCCTGACGTCGTCGGACGGTCCGGGCACCAGGCTCGGTGCGACCACCCGGGCCCCGGTCGCCGGATACGGCGTGCAGATCTGGGCGTCGTGCACGAAGCACCAGCGCCAGTTGTCCCCCGGGTGGAGGGACTGGACGATCGGATGACCGCTGCGTTCGGCGTGGTGTCGCGCGTGCCGCATCGGTGATCCGTCATTGCATCCGACATAGCCGCACGTCAGGCACAACATCAGGTGCTCCCAGCGGGTACCGAGTGCAAGACAGCCCTCGCACCCGTCCGACGTGTGCGCGACGACATCGCGAATCATGTTCAGATCGGGATCGTGCCAACTATTGGATTGGGTCATAGTGCCACCCCTCAGTAACCAAGGTTGGCGGCTGATCCGTCTCTCCACATGGTCACGGCGGAACGAAAGAATCCCCCGAAATCCGGCCTCAATGGACAGCGTCCCGGTTTCGACGGCGCAAAACGGGGTAGTTCCAAGCCATGGATCTGGAAGCAGCCCCAGACCCGAGGGTGGATCACATGCCGCGGGCGACGAACCTGTCCGCGGTCGTGGCCGTCACCGCGCACATGCACGACTGCGGGAATCGGGACGAGATCCTGGCCCTGCTGGTCGAAGCCCTCCCCGAACTCGGTCCCTTCACAGTGGAACCCGTGTCGGCTCTGACGGGCGAACGCCACGACGACGACGTCTGGCGACACCGCGTGCTGCTCGACGATTCGTGGTCGAGGCCGGTGTCGCTCACCCTGCGGGCCGACTACCCGCCGACCCCGGTGCAGGCCACCCTGCTCGAGTTGTTGATTCAGCACACGGGGTCGGCCCTGCGCGCCGCATCGCTCCGCTCCCGGGCGGCCACACAGGAACGTCAGTTACGCGAGGCCGCGGACGAGATCACCGCGCTCGACGCAAGGGCCGTGCGACTCGAGGAGGAAGCGAAGATCCACAACACGTTCGGGCGCCTCGCCGCGACCGGCGCCGACGAGACCGCCATCGCCGAGACACTCCACCAGGTGACCGGACTCGCCGTCGGGATCGAAGACGCCTTCGGCAATCTCCGCGTCTGGTCCGGCCCGGACAAGGCCCCGCGGTACCGCAAGACCGGCGGCGGGAACCGAGTCGACGTCCTGCGCCGTGCCGCGATGGAAGGGCGCCCGCTGCGGCACGACAACCGGATCGTGCAGATAGTCCGGCCCGGCCAGACACTTCTCGGCGTCCTGTATCTGTCGGACCCGGAACATCGGGCCACCGACCTCGACACGGTCGCCCTCGAATACGCCACGACGATGCTCGCCGTCGACATGTCGCACCGCAGAGCGCTCGCCGAGACGGAGGCGCGACTGAGCCGCGACCTCGGCGCCGACCTGCTCGCCGGCACGGACGACGACAGCGCCTATTCGCGGGCCGACGCACTCGGCTACGACCTGCACACCCCGCAACGCGTTCTGGTGGTCCACTGGGGGCCGGACACACCCGTCGAGTCCGTCACGGAGGCCTTCCGGCGCCACCTGACGTCCACCGACTCGTCGGCCCTTCTCGTCCAGAGCAACGAGCACCGAACCGGGGTCCTCGCCGCCGTCATGGACGCAAAGACAGACGTGAACATCATCTTCACGGCATTGGAGAAGTCGCTCGGCCCCGCGGTCGGAGTGATCGGCGTCGGATCCGAATGCACCTCCCCCAGCGGCCTACCCGACTCCTACATCCACGCAATACGGGCGCTCGAGATCAGAAAGCAGTCGCTGTCGCCCCGCGGTGTGGCGCTGTTCGACGAACTCGGCGTCTACCGCATCCTCGACTCGCACAGCAGCACCGGAGACGTCGAGGCGTTCGTGCAGGAATGGCTCGGCCCACTGCTCGACTACGACCGGGAACACCGCAGCACGATGACGGCCACACTGGCCCAATACCTCGAATGCGGCGGGAAATACGACGAGACCGCGCAGGCGCTCAGGATCCACCGCAGCACCCTGCGATACCGGATGTCTCGCATTCACGAACTCACCGGGCGTGATCTCCGTAGCGTCGACACACGCCTGAATCTTCATCTCGCGTCCCGCGCGCTACAAGTCCTGGCCGGCGGTGCGCCGGGGTGAAAGGGTGTGCGGGGCACCGGTTGTGGTCGGTGAAGGGTGTCCGGGAATGCCGAAAGCCCCCCAACAAGGTTGGGGGGCTTTCGGTAACGGATGTTCGGCGGTGTCCTACTCTCC